>SLNU01000137.1 GCA_007132865.1 Bacteroidales bacterium
GCGTTTTTAAGAATATTGAAAAGAAACTCCCTTGCCCGGAAAAGCTGGGCCTTGACAGTCCCCAGCGGCAAGTCGAGTTCTTCGCAGATCTCCTCATATGATTTTTCTTCGAAATACCTCAACCTGATCAGGTCCTGGTACCTGGGCTTGAGCCTCGAAACCACCTGACGCATATGCTTGATCCGCTGTCCCCTGATCAACTCCCCTTCCGGATTTTCCATATCCCCCGCCAGGATGACTTTGGAATCCGGGTCTCCCAGCTCCTCGTTGCCTTCGTAACTAAGGATATTCTTCTTTTTTTTGCGGATAAAGTCGATGCAGTGGTTTGAGGCGATCTTGAACAGCCAGGTACTGAAAGCGTAGTCAGGCGTATACTGCGGCAAATACCGGAAAGCCTTCCCGAAAGCCTCGATGGTGAGGTCTTCCGCATCCTCCCGGTTTCCCGTCATCTTCAGAAGCATGAAGTAAATCGTATCCCAGTACAGACCCATAAGCTCAGAGAAAGCCTTCTGGCTGCCATTATCCAGGGCATCCTTCACCAGCTTGTAATCCCTGGTTCCTTTGGGTGTTAGCTTACGGTTTACTGCCATCTTTTGGTGTTACCCAATATATTTGAGAACACAAAAATAAAATTAAAAAAGGGATGTAGCAGGTCCCACAACAAAGAAAACTGTAAAATCTTAGTTTCGCCCAGTTTTCGGGCAAACCGGGAAAACACCAACCATACGCTGCCGAGCCTTATTAAAAACAGTCCGACAACGATGAGCCCGGCCAGGGAGTTCCAGCCTGTCGCCAGGGCTATTGCAAGCAAGGGGTAGAAAAGCAGTTGGGATGCATGGAATATGCCCAGTCTGCGTTTGTGGCCTCCCCTGTAATATTTCCCGGTCGACATATGCCGGCGTTTCTGCCTGAACCAAAAGCGAAAGCTGGTCTTGGGTGCGGAGATGGTATGGCTGTGCGGATGCATCTCCACACAGAAATTCCCTCGACTTGCCACCTGATTGACGAACAGGTCGTCATCGCCCGACATCACCTTGTAATGTGAGGTAAACCCCTTTACACTGTAAAACAGCCCACGGTGATATGCCAGATTTCGGCCCACCCCCATATATGGTTTTCCACCCAGGGCGAAGCCAAAATATTGCAAGGCAATGAAAAATGTATCAAAACGAATCAGTTGGTTCAGCATGCCTGGCCTGGACTCATAGGCACCATATCCCAGCACGAGACGTACCTCTTCCCCGAAGTTATCGGCCATACGGGTGATCCAGTGTGGCCCGGCCGGGCGACAATCGGCATCGGTCAGCAGGACATGATCATGGCGTGCAGATTTGATTCCGACTGACAGCGCAAGCTTTTTCCCCTTGAAAAAGTTCACATTCTCCCGGAGACTGACCACCTTCAGCCGGGGGTAGGCTGACTGAAGACCCTGCAACAACTGGTCACTATCATCGTCAGACCCGTCATCCACCACCAGAACCTCAAAATCCGGATAGTCCTGCCCAAGTATCAGCGGCAGGTTCTTTTCCAGGTTATGGTATTCATTGCGTGCACAAATGACCACAGAAACAGGTCCGCTGAACCCGGGCTTTTGCCTGGTCCGGTAAAATGCGGCAAGGCGGAAATAACGCCAGTAGTAAAACAGCTGGATTAAGGCAATCAGTGTAAACAACCCGAAAAAAAACCATGCCCATCCGGGCAGTGGCATCAACAACCAGTTCATCTGAATGAAAAGGACAAAATTACACTTCTTTGGAATAGTTTCTATCTTTGGAAAAAATATCCCCGTCCCCGACGGGCAAGGACACAGGCAGGGGGGCGGACATGCCAAAACGGATCCATGAAATTCACTACCGAGGGTACAGACCCGAATTCAAGCGCCAGGGCCGGAACCCTCACCACGCCCCACGGGTCCATCCGGACACCCATCTTCATGCCCGTGGGAACCGGGGGCACCGTAAAGGCCATCCACCACAATGACCTGAACGAGGCGGTCAGGGCCGAAATCATCCTGGGCAACACCTATCACCTGTACCTGCGGCCCGGGTTGGACGTTCTGCGCCAGGCAGGCGGATTGCATGGCTTCATGGGGTGGGACAAGCCCATTTTAACCGACAGCGGGGGTTACCAGGTATACTCGCTGACCCAGCGCAGGAAGCTCAACCGGGACGGGGTGACCTTTCAGTCACACATAGACGGCTCCCGTCATTTTTTTTCCCCGGAAAAGGCCGTGGATATACAGCGGGTCATCGGTGCGGACATCATGATGGCATTCGATGAATGCACACCATACCCCTGTGACCATTCCTATGCAAAAAAATCCATGAAGCTGACCCATGAGTGGCTGGACAGGTGCTGCGTGCATTTTGACGGGACTGAAGGCCTGTACGGCCACGCCCAAAGCCTGTTCCCGATCGTGCAGGGGAGCACCTACCGGGACCTGAGGCTGGATTCGGCCCGGTATATTGCAGACCGCGACCGGGAGGGCAACGCCATCGGCGGCTTGTCGGTCGGGGAACCGGCAGAGATGATGTATGAGATCACCGGGCTGGTTTGTGAAATTCTTCCGGCTGACCGGCCCAGGTACCTGATGGGCGTTGGCACCCCGGAGAACATCCTGGAATGCATCGCCCTTGGTGTGGATATGTTTGACTGTGTCATGCCTACCCGCAACGCCCGGAATGGCATGCTGTTCACCCGGGAAGGCATCATCAATATCCGGAATAAAAAGTGGCAGGAGGACTTCTCCCCGATCGACCCGGACGGGACATCCTGGGTGGACAGACACCATTCCAGGGCATACCTGCGCCACTTGTTCGTGGCCGGGGAGATGCTCGGACCCATGATCGCCACGATGCACAACCTGAGCTTCTACCTCTGGCTCACAGGGGAGGCCCGCAGGCAGATCCTGGCCGGATCATTCGGGGCCTGGAAAAGGGATATGGTTGGCAGGCTCTCCAGGCGGCTGTAAGGAGTATGAAAGAAGATTCTTATCTTTGGACAAAAAGAACCACAGCGCATGCTGAAGAAGATCGACCTTTACATTATCCGGAAATTCCTTGGGACCTTCTTCTTTGCGATCGCATTGATCATCCTCATTGTCATTGTATTCGACCTGTCGGAGAAGATCGATGATTTCATCGAGAAAAAGGCCCCCCTTTCAGAGATCCTGTTTGTATACTACGCGAACTTCATCCCATACTTCATCAATCTGTTCAGCCCGCTATTCACCTTTATTGCCGTCATATTCTTCACATCGAGGCTGGCCTTCAACTCCGAGATCATCGCCATCCTGAGTTCCGGGGTGAGTTTTCGCCGGCTGTTGCTGCCTTACCTGGTCTCGGCCCTGATATTGGCCCTTTTCTCCACCTACCTGTCCAATTTCCTGATTCCCCGGGCCAACGAGAAACGCCTGGCCTTCGAATACACCTATATACGGAACCCGCAGACATTCAGGGACCGCAACATCCACATGCAAATCCGGCCGGGCATATTTATCTATATGGAATCCTTTAACCAGCGCCTGGGAAGTGGCAGCAGGTTCACACTGGAAAAAATTGAGGATGGGGAACTCTCCTACAAACTGATGGCCGACAATGTGACGTGGGACAGCATTGCGTCCACTTGGTCCATTCGCAACTACAATGTGCGGGAGGTTGACGGACTAAGGGAACAGCTTGCGTTCGGGGCACGGCTGGACACGGTGCTGCCCTTCACCCCGAATGATTTCATACAGGACCTGAAAGAGATGGAAATGATGCGGTTCGGGGAGTTGCGACGTTTTATCGAGAACGAACGCCTGAAGGGGACCGAGAACGTGAAGTTCTATGAAGTGGAAAAACACCGCAGGCTGTCATTTCCTTTTTCCACCCTGGTACTGACCCTGATCGGGGTATCCCTGTCCAGCCGGAAGGTACGGGGCGGAATCGGATTGCACCTGGGGGCCGGCATTGCGCTGAGCTTTGGCTTCATCCTGTTTATGCAGGTATCCACGACTTTTGCCACCAACGGCAACTTGCATCCACTCCTCTCGGTATGGATTCCCAACCTGGTTTTCGGACTATTGGGTATATATTTACTGATAAAGACACCGAAATAGGTGAGCTGTTTCAGAATCCCTATTCTTCCTTCTTAAAGAAATAGTCAGGCAGCAAGTACCCCAGTAAACCGCCCCATATTACGCTCATGACGGGAGATGAAGTAATGGCACACCCCCCGGTCTTGCATCCCACCAGGGCATAATAGGCATACCCCCCAACCACCCCGACAAAGGTAAACAGTCCGACAGCCATCAGGTAATGCCCGGGCCTCAGCTGACGGGGAAAGAACCACCTGCGTTTTGTTTGCCCGTTATCGGGTTTATTGTCGGATAATTCTTTTGTTTCTTGCAGTGCATCCATAATCCCTGGACCTTATACTTTATCGCCCGTTTGAGTGACATTTAATACGCCTTCAATGGCTTTGACAAATTCTTGTTTGGGCAAGGCACCCATTGCCATTTGGGGCTGGGCATCCTTTGGTACGAACAAAAAACTGGGGATGCTCCGGATGCCAAAAATGGCAGCCAGATCCTGTTCTTTTTCCGTATCCACCTTGTAAATGTCGACCTTTCCTTCATACTCTTTGGAGAGCTCTTCCAGAATGGGTGCAACCATTTTGCAAGGTCCACACCAGTCGGCATAAAAATCAATGATGCAAGGCTTATCGCCCTCAAATTTCCATTCTTTGTTGGTTTCAAAGTCAAAAACCTTTTCCTTGAAAGCTTCAAGTGTTAATTTTTCCATATTGGGATTGCATTTATTATTTATTTTATTTTTTATCGATTGAATTTAAAGCAGTTCCTGAATGGCCTGAGCCAGGGTTTCTTTTTGCTGCACCCCTACAAAGCGCCTTACAGGTTCTCCATCGCGGAAAATGATCAGGGTCGGAATGCTCCGGACCTGGTAAAGGGCTGCGATGCTCCCATGGTCATCCACATCAAGTTTGGAAATGACCGCCTTGTTTCCCATATCTTTTGCCAGGTCCTCCACGATGGGACCCTGAACGCGACAGGGGGGACACCAGGTTGCCCAAAAGTCCACCAGCACAACACCATCCGACACCATATGTTCAAAATTGGAGGTAGTAAGGATCTGCACTTTGCCTTCCCCTTCTGCGGAAGCTTCGATAGAAGCAGCAGGCATCCCAGGTTCTGAATTGTCAGCAATTACGAAAGCAGAATTGTTGGATGCGTTGCCCGTGGAATTCCCGCGATCGATCATCATCAGTCCGAATACCGACACCGCGATTACGCCTACAGCCACGATTAATGGTCTCAGACTTTGTTTGGATCGGTCAGTTTTTTGTGCCATGCGATTAAATATTTAAAGTTTTAAGTAGATTAATTTCAAAGCATAAAGATATATACATATTTGCTTCTGACCAAATATTAACTGTTAAAAATTCAAAATGAAATTGCCAGTGCATGAACTGCGCGGTTGACCAGTATCAAAGCCTTGAACTGCAGCAATGCCTTTTTAGTCTATACCGGCAAAATGCTTCATGAATTGCACCCGATGGTAGGCAGCCGGGGATTCAACATTCAGGTGGCTCATTTTGCCTGAGAACTGTGCCAGTTTTTGATATTGGTTTTGCTCCATCCACTCCTTCATTTCCTGGTGGATGGACTCAAGGTAAGACAGTCCGTTCCTGTACAATACAGAACATACCTGGACAGCCTGGGCTCCGGCCATGATTTGTTTGATCACGCCTTTGCCGTCATGCACGCCGGTGGACGCACACAGGTCACATTGCACCTTCCCTGCCATGATGGCGATCCACCGGAGGGAAGTACTGATTTCCTGCGGATTGCTGTAAAGGTTGGAGGGAACGACCGTTCGTTTGTCCACATCAATATCGGGGTTGAAAAACCGGTTGAACAGTACCAATCCCTGTATGCCTGTCCACGACAACTTCTTCAGCATGGATGCCAGACCGGAGAAATGGGACGAAACCTTTAAGGCTATCGGAATGGAAATCTGCTTCTTCACATTTTCGATTACATCGAAATAGACTTTCTCATAGGCACTGCCTTCCTGACTGACATCTGCCGGCAACAGAAAAACATTCAGCTCCAGGGCATCTGCACCGGCCGCTTCAATTTCCTTTGCAAAGGCAGGCCACTCGGTTCCGGAAACACAATTGATGCTTGCAATGACAGGCATCGCAACCCGCTTTTTCGCTTCCTGGATGAATTCCAGGTATTCATGAAGGGTATGGGCCCTTGCATAATTCTTTATATAGTCTTCCGCCTCGGTATATGCATTCTGCATATCATCATGGGAGAACACCTTATGGATCTCATGCCTGATCTGTTCTTCAAACAAAGATTTCAGCACCACCGCCCCAGCCCCGAACTTCTCGATTTTTTCAAGGCTGGCAATGTTCTTGGTCAGGCCGGAACTTCCGACAATAACAGGACTTTTCAGTTCAAGCCCCATATAGGTTGTACTCAGGTCGATCATCTTTGGGCAGGTTAAATGGTTAGGTCTATTTATTTCAATAACAAACCTACATGAATTTTCTCAGATTCACAAAACAAAATAAAGCCCTTGCCAGCCGCCTGAAGGGCTCCGGGGTATACACTTTCCTGATTTGAACAAATCCCCTTATCTTTGTGTCCATATCTTTGTATCCATGCCGGAACTAATTCCCCTACCCGAAAACCGTCCAGGACCTGATGCGATCAAACGATCATTCAGGGACATCATGGAGCCCATGCTGGTGCTCTTCAACAAGGCGGCCGGAGAGGTGTTGCCCAACAAGCCCTATTATATCTCCTACAGCGTACCCGGTGGGGTGTACGGTTACTTCCCCGATTATGATGTTAAGGTAAGGGAGTTACAGCGGATAGAGGATACGGTAAAGAAAATGCTGCGTTCAGATACGGGGTTCAGGCAGCAGCCCCTTTCAAAGCAGGACCTGGTTAACTATTTTGAGACCAACCGCCGCCCGGACATCGTCCATTTGCTGCAATCAAGGGAGGACAATGCACATGCATTGGCCGGCCTGCAACTGGCTCACCTGAACGGATGCGGGGAATTGCTGCTGGAACACGTGCAGGAAAACTATGACAGGCTGCTCGGCTTCAGGCTGTTTAAATACCGCAAAGGGTTTTTTCTGATCACTGACCAGGAATTCTACCAGCGGGTCATGCCTGAGCGCATCGAACTCAGCAAATACTTCCGCAGGTTTGAGGAGTCGGAAGAGACCATGAAGTTTCTCGGCATTTCCAGCTTCGCCGAACTGAATGATGTGATCTCCCAGGGGAGGTTGCCCGAATTCATAAAAATTGCTGAGGTATACCAGGCCCGCCGGATCTCCCGCATAGCCGACAACATCATTTCACATCCTTTGAAACCCAGGGTTGTATTTTTGGCCGGCCCCACTTCTTCCGGGAAGACCACCTCGGCCAACAGGCTGGCCATTGAACTCAAGGCGATCAAAAAGCAAGCCCTGATCCTGTCACTCGACAATTACTATCTTCCCCATACAGACATTCCGGACGACCCTGCTACCGGGATGAAAAATTTTGAGCAGCTCAGTGCACTGGACCTGGACCTGTTCATGGACAACATACATGACCTGCTTTCCAGAAGGGATGTCTACCTGCCAAAATACCATTTCGACGGCAAGGGACCCATTCCAATGGAAAAGCCGACCCGGATCACGGATGACACCTATATCATTGTGGAGGGCATTCACGGACTGAACCCGGGACTCTGGAAGAAAGTCATGGACGTGGAGTCATACAGGCTATACGTTTCAGCCCTGACCACGCTGAATATCCATGACCACCTTCCCTTCTCCACATCAGATCACCGATTGATCCGCCGCCTGGTCAGGGACCACCTTTTCAGGGGATACGACTTCAACGAAACAATTACGCGTTGGCCGGATGTGATGCAGAATGAATACCAAAGCATCTTTCCGTTCCAGGAAAGTGCCCATGCCATATTAAATTCCGCCTTGATTTATGAGATTGCGGTATTTGCCTTTTACGCCCCACAGATACTTCAAGTGGAAAATGCCACCACCCCCCATACCCGCAGGGAAGCTGAAAGGCTCAATCGCCTGCTCTCCTTGCTGGTGCCCATTAACCCATCCGACATTCCTCCCACTTCCATCCTCCGGGAGTTCATCGGCGGAAGCAGTTTCAATTACTAAAAAAAACTGCCTGCTTGAGGCCAGAGCTAAAAATCCAAGCATACCCTGCTGATATTTAGACCATTATGAAGAGCAATAATCAATCCGCGTAAACGTTTGTTTATGTGTGATGAGAATAATTTGTATTTTCGCGACGCAAACACAAGCCCAGAACCATTTATACTAACTAAAACATCCCCTTATGAAACGGAGTCTCAAAATCCTTTTTCTCTTTGTTTTAGGCCTTCCATTCATGGCCCAGGCCGGTGGTCTAGTGACCAACACCAACCAAAGTGCGTCCTATATCCGGATGCCTGTTCTTGATGCTGTAATCGGACCTGAAGGTGGGTATTACAACCCGGCAGGGCTGTCCTTTCTGCAGGATGGTTTCCATATTTCTGTAAGCAACCAGACCATCGCCCAGAGGCGTACCATTCATTCAACTTTCCCGGGCATGAACCGCAATGAGTTCGAAGGGACTGTTTCCGCACCTGTTTTTCCCTCGGCATACCTGACCTACAAACAGGGGCCCCTTGCTTTTTCGATCGGCATGAACCCCATCGGCGGTGGCGGGAGCGCCCTGTTTGAACAGGGACTGCCTTCGTTTGAGCAACAGGTGGCCGTATTGCCCGGCATGCTGACTGCTTCCGGGATTCCCACCACACAATACAGCTTTTCCACCAACTTTGATGCCCAGTCTCTGTACTGGGGTTTTCAGGGTACGGCATCTTACGCCATTAATGAAGTGGTCTCGGTGGCTGCCGGATTAAGGTATGTTACCGCCACCAACACATACAAAGGCTACTTGCAGGATATCCAGATCAACCCTGCAATTCCCATCCTGGGCCTGAGTGGCTCTACGATGATCAGTGCACCGGGATTTTTCCAACAGATGTCAGGTTTGTTTGGCCAGCTATCAGGGGTGGCCACCACCCTGCAGCCAATTGTTGCCGGCGGGGGTGGCGGATTGACCCTCAACCAGGCAGTCTCCATGGGCTTTCTTACAGACGGCCAGGCCCTGGCTGTCTCCGGGGGCTTTGCGCTGATTAATCCGAATGTCAATCCGGCTACGCTGACCATCGAACAGATTCAGGGAGCATATTCCCAGGCCACTCCCCAGTTCCAGGCCATGCAGGTCCAAATGCAGGCCAACCAGGCCATGACCGAGAACAAGCAGGTGGATGTCACCCAGAAGGGATCCAGCATTGCACCCATTTTCGGGGTTCATTTCCGGTTTTCTGAACGGCTGAACGTGGCACTGAAATATGAGCATAAAACCAACCTGGCAGTAAAAAACCAGACCGACAGGGATGACCTTGGGGTATATCCCGACGGAATGGAAATTCCAAGCAATCTTCCCTCCATGCTATCGGCAGGGGTAAGTTTCGGAGCCACCGACCGCCTTACCCTGCACTCCGGATTGCATTATTACTTTGATAAAAGCGCAGATTATGGAAAAATCAGGAGCTGGTCTGCCGGCACGCCAAGCTTTTATTCCAACGAGGAGATCATCGACAACAACTTCTGGGAAGCAGGTCTCGGTGCAGAATTCAGGATCAGTCCGATGTTCCTGGTCAGTGCAGGCTACCTGCGGACACAAACGGGTGTGAGCGAGCTCTATCACAGTGACCAGAGCCACAGTTTATCCACCAATACATTCGGTGCAGGGTTCAGGGTTCAGCTGAATGATATGATCGCCGTTAACCTTGGCGGACTGTATTCTCAGTACATCACCCACGAACAGGACTTTATGGGCGCAGGGTTTTCCTACCAGGAAACATACGATCGCAGCAATATGGTGTTTGCGGTGGGCGTGGACCTGAAATTCTGATTCCTTTGCCCCCCGTTCCCCTATACAGGGCGAACGGGTAAATTGGGTTAGAAAAAAAAGCTGCCGGAATTCCGGCAGCTTTTTTTATATTTGCCCTCGCCAAAAAAAACCAACCAACTACCAATGGAACAATTAACCGACCAGATCGCCAACGCACACATCCTGAACCAGTTTTTCCTCACCTTTTTAATGGTCATTTCCATGGTCCTTGTCAGCCGGACCTTCGTGGCGGGCACACGCTACTCCCCTATTTTGATCATTGTGGTATTCGGACTGGTCATGGGGCTTATTTTGGTGAACAGCGGACTGGCCACACCGGGTCTTCCGGAATTCCCGGTCATGGACCTTAGCAGCAAGGTGACCATTACCGCCCTGATCGCTTCATTTTTTGTAGGCGGACAGGAGATCAAAAAGATCGTCACCGGGCAAAAGATTGACAAGAAAGACATTGTGGTACAATCCACCGAGGAGATTTTCCTGGGCACGAAATTCACCCAGTTCATGTTCATCATACGGGCTTTTTTCATCCTGATCGGGATAGAATCACTAAAAAGGGCCATCGTGGGCTTTGAAACCGGAGAGATGATCGATAAATTCTATCCTTTGCTGGGTTACCTCGGACTGGTGGCCTCCATTATCCTGATAGACTACCGTGCCAAGATCGACAACAAGGCCATCTATATTCGCAAGGGGATCATTGAAACGGCGGTGATTCTCGGGATTCTGATCGCCTCTTACTACATTGCCCAATGGATCAGACCCACCGTTGCCCTGCCGGAGATCTTTTTTGCCATGATCATTTCCGTAACCATGGGTGCCCTGCTGTCCAGATGGCGTTTTGGTCCGACCATCCGCGCCCTGCTTTTTGCTGGTATTCCGGTGGTGCTTGCGGCCAACTTCATGGTAGGTGGTTCCCGCATTGCCGATGCCTTCATGCTCTCGGGCATGACCGCCGTACTCTCGTTTGGCTTTTTTGGCCAGCTGATGTGGATGTTTGGCGGACTGGCCCTGCTGATTCTGGTCGGGCGTTCCAACCATATTCGCAACCTGGCGCCCGGGATGGCCGGAGCCCTGTCACATTCGGGTCTGACCGGTGCCTGTACTGCAGGGGATTTCGGCGTGGAATCTGCCGTCCGCGCGCCCATCATGATCAACGTGCCATTTATCGGCCATATCTTCGTGTTCTCTATCCTCGCTGCCAGTGTGGCTGCCGGACATCTCCTGACACACTACGCATTGATCATATTGGCTGCCGGCATCGTAATCACCATCCTGTCTTTCCGTATTCTGCGAAGTGCCAGGGGTAAGGATTCTGTGGAGATCAAGGGGCTGATGATGTTTTCGCTTGGATGGCAGCTTACGGCGGTTTTCGGCGGATTCATCCTGCTGACGATTGGTGGAATGCCGCTGGCCGATACCGTCATGGCCAACTCTTCCGCAATTTCCCACTTCGGACTGTTCGCAGCCATTCAGGGAGGGATGTTCGGGGAACATGCTGCCGGACTGATCGCATTTGTCTTTGCAATGCCTTTCCTTGTGCACCCGCTGGTATTCTGGATCTTCGGCAAGACCCGTGAGAGCCATGGCATCATGCCAGAAAAGGTGGTTTACACCCTGGCCACAATCGGTGTACTCGGCGTTTTATACGCACTGGTTTTTTAACACTACCCCAACCGCCGGCATGAGACTGGCTGACCAGGCATGCTCCGGAACCCGGGTTTAACCCTTGTTTAACCCGCCGGGCTTAAATGACAGGCCAAGGCTGGCCCTATTCACCTGAACCCTTGTCCCCTATAAAATGCTGTTCCTTGTGTTTAAACAGCACATTAAAAGTGGTCAGTGATCCGTAAACGCGGGTAATGTACTGCTGCAGGTTAACCTTTTCCTCATCCTCCAGCTTCTCATTGCTGTTGATCCGCTGCTCAAGCACCCGGAGACGGTCG
The DNA here is from genome assembly GCA_007132865.1 of Bacteroidales bacterium. Next base: position 11,959 of record SLNU01000137.1, read on the forward strand.
CGCACCAGTACGACCTTATGAAAGAATGATTCGATGGGGATCTCCCTGGGTTTTAACTCTGGTGAGCCTGGCTTCAGGATCATCAAGCCCTTTTTCCAGCGGTCGCCCATCTCTACCAGTTCCGGGAAATCAGCATACCTTCTAAGCACCCCTGAAAATACCTTTTCCAGGTCTGCCAGAGTGATGCCACTCCCACCGCCGGGAGCGCCTCCGCCACCTTCTGCTGCAGAGGGTTCGATAAGCTTCAATCCCTGAAAACTATTGGCGATCTCCTTGTCCCCGCGGTTCAAAAAGAACACCCGGGTGGTGGTCAGGTTCACGCGGGTTACAATTCCAACCCCGAACTGGGGATGTTCCACCTTTGCTCCGATCTTTATATCTTGTTGTTCCATGTTTTTGGCTATTGGGTGTTGGCTTTTGGCTATTGGCTTTTGGCTATTGGCTATTGGCTGTTGGCTGTTGGCTGTTGGCTATTGGCTTTTGGCTGTTGGCTATTGGCTGTTGGGTGTTGGCTGTTGGCTATTGGCTATTGGCTTTTGGGTGTTGGCTATTGGCTAATGTCCAATGTCCAAAGTCCAATGTCCAAAGTCCAATGTCCAATAGCTAATCCATAAACCCCTGGTCTCTCAACACATCTAAAAACACCCTGCTAAAATGCAGATTGTCCTTTTTCGTATACCGTTTGTAAGCAAATATCTGAGCGAGGTTGTCAAGTTGGTTCTCCTCGATCAGTTTTGCCGTCAGGGGAAGGCTTTCCTTTTCCCTGTAGATCTCATCGATGGCATCCGCAGAATAATCGTGATAGGTCTCCTGGTGAACCAGGCCGGATGCCGGAAGCCGGTCGGCCTGCTCAGGGTTCTCATCCGGATAGCCGACCACCAAAGTGGTTATTGGCACTACCCCCCTGGGAAGGTTAAAGAACTCTACTAACTTGTCTGCCTGGTAGGTGGTAGTACCCAGGTAACAGATCCCAAGTCCGAAGTCCTCTGCGGCAACCGCAGCATTCTGAGCCACCAGCAGGGCATCTATCGCTGCTGTGAAGAAAGACAGAAAATTATCGTAGCCCGGCTCGGCCTCCCTTTGATGGCACCATTTGTTGAAGCGGTTAAAATCGGCGCAGAAGGTAAGCAGAACCGGGGCCTGCTCCACCATTTTCTGACCAAAGTGCAGCTTGCATAGTTCCTTGCGCCGCTCAGCATCCTTGCTGACGATCACGCTGTATACCTGCATATTGCCTGTGGTCGATGCACGGAAACCTGCTTCAAGGATTTTGTCAAGCACCTCATCGGGAATGGGGTCGCTTTTATAGTTTCGGATGGTTTTGTGAGAAAGCAGGTTGTTCAGGGTTTCCATATTCTGGTCTTTTTAGGCAAAAATAAGATTTTCATCCGCCCTTTCAAAAAAAACCGGAACACATCCCCTTAGTCGGACCCGGAGCGAGGCGTCTTCCGGACGGGCTTTTGAAGGGGCTCCCGGAGGGACTCACGGGAGGGGCTTTTAGAGGGGCTCCCGGAGGGACTCACGGTAGGGGCTTTTGGAGGGGCTCCCGGAGGGACTCCTGGGAGGGCTCCTTGGGGGACTCCTGAGCTGTTTCCCCCCTTGCCGGATAAAAGACATCCATTGCCGCCAGCATGGCCAGCATGCTCCAGAACAGGACCGAGGCCTTGTCTGTATCCAGGAAATTATTCAGCAGGCCATGTGCAAGATAGGAGATAATCCCCAGGGTAATCCCCAGCGCGATGAGTCGCATTTCCCGGTTGGGGGCTTTTTTATATAACCGGACCCCGGTAGCCAGGACGGTCAGGGCAAGAGCGGTGAAAAGAAGCATACCGGGCAGACCGCTTTCTGCCAGGGGCCCGAGGTATTCGCTATGGGCATTGCCCTGGTCCCCGAAATGGGTGGTGATGATGGTATAGTCCTCGCTGCGCTGAAACGGTGCGTAAACAAACTGATAGGTGCCGGGTCCCCAGCCCAGCACGGGCCGCTCATCAAACATCCTTAGGGCAGACCGCCACCGGTTGATGCGCTCCAGGTTGGAGGCATCGGAGGTGATGTTGGCGATAGAGTTAAGGTGTTCTGAAAAATCTCCTGAAGATTCCTGGGTGTTTCGCTCCAGCTGCATGACAATTTCGGTCTGGAAAACATACAGACTTCCAATCAGCAGGACCAGCACAGCCATGATGACCCGGAACCTGATCTTCATCACCAGAATGACCAGTCCGGCAAATGCCACACCAAGGCTTAGCCAGGAAGCACGGCTGTAGCTGAAAAGGATGCCGGCCGCAAACAATATAAACAACAGGATCGACAACCGCCTCCGCAGGGTGCTGTCGGCCCTGTTGAATGCCATTACCAGAAAAAAGGGCGCCACAAGACCAAGCACAGCCCCATAGTGGGTGTGGTCATTGAAGAATGGCTGCACCACCCAGTAACCCAGTTTTCGCTCAAACCCGACCATCGCATGCCGCCAGGTGGCATACATCACCACGACCGCAAGTGCAAGCCCGAACAACCAGAAAAAACGCCTGAAATTTACAGGGTCCCGGTAAAGAAAGATCCCCACAAAATAGAATGTCACCACAAACCATAATGTGGACACAAAATATTTAAAGGATACCAGAGGCAACTCACTGCTGACCGAAGTCACAAACATCCACAGCATATTCAGCAGGATGACTATGCCAATCGGATGCCTCAGCACCCGCAGGTCATAGCTGCGCTCATAAACCAGTTTGAAGAAAAACAGCAGCATTACCGCGACGATCATGGGTTCGCCCGGAAGATCAACGGTAAAACCAAGCTGGTCATGACCATATTTGAACGAAAATGGGGTGAGCAGGACCAGCAACAGAATCAGCTTGTCGAGGGAGAAAAAAAACAGCAGCATGATGCCCAGGGCAACAGGTATGGCCGTAAGGAAATAGACCCCCTTTACGATCAGGAAGATATTCAGCACCGTGAACAGGGCACTGAAAGCATAAAACATACCTGTCTTGCTTCTGAGGGTCTGCATTGGGAAGCCGGAATCAATTCTTTTTTATGATGCCTTTTTGTTGGAGGTTCTCGTAAACCATGATGGTCATGATCCCCATGAATCCCGCACCGAATGCCGCAAGGAATACGATCAGCCATCTGACCGGATAAACTTTTCGTTCGGCCTCATAAGCCCTGTCCAACGTAAACTGGAACGGCACAAAGTTCTCCAGATCGGCCGCGGCCTCCTGATAGCGCCGCTGCATGGCAATCAGGTTCCCGCTGGTGGCCGTCAGATAGGTGGAACTGTAGAGGTAGGCCCCCCCATATTCCCCCAAAACGTTCAGACGCTCCTCCAGCGCCCGGACGCCCGACATGTTGTTGTTAGACAGGTCCATGGCCAGTTGTCTCGTAAGCATCGCCACCTGTCCCTCAATGTCATATACCCCCGCCTTCATAATCCTTTTCAGGGAATCCTCCACTTCCTGGACCCGTTCCAGGGTCTCCTGGTACTGTGCCCGGGACACCTGGTATGCCAGTTCGGCCCGTTGGTGTCGTATCTCATTCAATACCGTATCCACCAGGGTTGCGATCTCATTGGCAATATTGGCAGCCATTGTCGGATCGGTATCCCTGACCCTGACTTCCACTGCCCCGAATTGGGTACGGCGGAACGAGATGTTGCTGTGGTATTGCTGCCTGAGCATGGAGTTCCTGTATTGGGCATCTGCAGGGATCTCATAATGGTTCATCAGGTCGAAACGCTCCGTGACCCTTTCCCTGATATTGGCCGACTCAAACACCTGCAACAGGCGCTCTGCATCCTCAACCTGCCCGTATTCCAAAAAGTCCTGGGTTCCCAGTATCACGGAACGTGACAGACTGGAAGAAGCCGTCGGGAACAGTATGACCACCGACTGAAACTTGGGTTTGATAAAAAATGGGGAGGAAAAGATCACCCCGGCAATGGCTGCAATAAGGCAAACAATTGCGAGTTGCTTCCACCAGCGGATAAAAAACAGGAACACATTCGTGGAGTCAAACACATTTTCTCGTGGTTCCATAAAGGGTATATTTTGCTTATGGGAAATGGATTATAATTGAGAGCCAAAAATAACAAAAAAAAACAAGGCTGTACCGGAACCCAAATATGTTAATTTTGCACTTTAGGCCCCTTTCGGGTAAATAAATACCAGGCCCCGACCGTTATTTACCCGTGAGCGAAACTGCGTCTAACATAATCTGAATGGCTTCACATTGAGGCATTAATTTAAATGATCCGCATGCAAAAATTTAAACCCGGCGACAGGGTAATCTTTCTGAATGAAAAAGGAGGTGGTGTCGTTACAAAGGTCATTGACGACCAGATCGTGCACGTGGCAATCGCGGAAGGATTTGAGATTCCTTATTCCACTGGTGATTTGCTCAGGGCAGACGGGGACAAGGAAGATATGCCCATTACGGGAAGGCGGGCAGGTAGGGGCAACCCTGACCAGGAGGGCCGTGAGGTATTGTTTTCCATACCTAATAAAGCGGACCAGCGGCCGGAAGGCGTATATCTTGCGATGGTACCATCCGACCAGGAAAAGGTCCTTGAAAGCCGACTGGAGTTACAACTGCTCAACCACAGCCCCTATAAAGTTTCGTTCGGCATCCTTTTGAATCAAAGTGGAAATTATTCCGGTTTCGCCTATGGGCAAATGGATGCCGATACCAGCCTGGTGCTGGCCAGGTTAGGACGCAACGAGATCGGAGACTGGGCCAATGGCTTGGTCCAGCTTTTGTTTTACCAGGACGGTAAGATGCAGCCACTGAACCCTGTGTCGGCCACCATCGGGTTCAGACCCGTGAAGATTTACAAAGAGGATAGCTTCGCCTATGAGGGGCTTTTGCGGAAAAAAGCCTTTGTCATTGAGCTGACGACCCTGTCAGCCCAGGCACAGGATTTGATGAAAGAAGACAGCCTGCAATCGGATCTTCGGCTGCTGCAGGAGCAATCATCAGAGGGCAGCAGGAGGCCACGGCCGGCAGAGGGCAAGGGAGGCATGATGGACAAGCATAAGGTGGATGACCAGATTGCGGAGGTGGACCTCCATATCGGGGAATTGACCGACACCCTGGCGGGGCTTTCAAATGCAGACATGCTCCGGGTTCAGATGGACTATTTTCGTCGTTGCATGGAACAGGCCTGGAAGGAACGCCTTAAAAAGATCATTTTTATCCATGGGGTCGGAAATGGTACGCTAAAAATGGAATTGTTGCGTTCTTTACGACAGACAGAAGGAATAGAATTCTACGACGCTCCTTATGCCCGATATGGCATGGGGGCAACCGAAGTGGTTTTTTACAGGCATCGTTAAATATAACATCGTTCTTTAAAGAAAGGCAGGACGTCCTGTCGCATCCCGGTTCAAACCGGGATGAGGAAAGTCCGGGCAACACAGAGCAGCATACTTCCTAACGGGAAGCCGGTCTTCTGACCGAGAGAAAGTGCCACAGAAAACAACCGCCTAAGTTTTGCCATGCAAAACCGGTAAGGGTGAAAACGTGAGGTAAAGGCTCACGCCTGTGACAGGCGACTGCTGCAGGGGGTAAACCTTATGCGTTGAAAGGCCAAATAAACCGGGGACTGAGGGTTGCTCGCCCGAGCCCGGAGGGTAGGCCGTAAGAGGTTGTGCGTGAGCACCACCCTAGATAAATGACAGGACCTGCATCCGTGCAGGACAGAACCCGGCTTACAGGCCTGCCTTTCTTTATTTTAAAATTGCTGACAGATGAAGATATCAAAAATCGTTTTACTGCTGTTTGCACTGGCCCTGCCAATGGTTCTTACAGC
>SLNU01000371.1 GCA_007132865.1 Bacteroidales bacterium
ATAAAAAATGGCGAAGCAACTGGCCTTTTATTTTGATGCTTCTTCCTGCTCGGGTTGCAAAACCTGCCAGGTGGCCTGTAAAGACAAGCATGATTCCCCCATGGGCATCCGTTGGCGCAGGGTCTATGAAGTCTGCGGGGGGGAGTGGAAACAGCAGGGAAAGGCCTGGGTGCCGGATCTCATTGCCTACCATATGTCGGTGGCCTGTAATCACTGTGAAAACCCGGTATGTGCCAGCTCCTGCCCGAACAAGGCGATTGTCAAACGGGAAGACGGCGTGGTGCTGATCGACCACAACCGCTGCATGGGATGCAAGTATTGTGAGATGAGTTGTCCGTACGGTGCCCTGCAGTTTGATCCGGAAAGGAAGGTCATGACCAAGTGCACTTTCTGCGCAGATTACCTTGAACAGGGCAAGCCACCCTCCTGTGTTGCTGCCTGCCCGATGCGGGTGTTGGACTTCGGAGACCTGGAAGCACTGGAGCGCAAGCACGGAACAAACAAGGAGGTGTACCCATTCCCGGAGGCCGTTTACACCGGTCCGGCAGTCGTCATAAAACCCCATCCGACAACAAAAGGCAAGGAGAAACATAAACCACTGATTGCCAACAAAGAGGAGGTACGCAATGAATAGCAATGAATGGCCCCTGGTTTTTTTCACCCTGTTTTCCCAGGCCAGTGCCGGGATCATGCTTGTATCGGCCGTGATGCTGTTCCTGCTGAAGGAGGACGGGCATGCCGCAGGAGCTGAATTTCGTCGTACTGCCGCATTGCTGGCACTGGCGCTGATTGGCCTTGCGCTGATGATTTCCTTTCTGCACCTCTCCAGACCGCATGCTTCGGTATATGCCATGTCTAACCTTGGGGTTTCGTGGTTGAGCCGTGAGATCATCCTGGCCGGGGCATTCTTTGCTCTCACTGCCCTGGTTTACCTGGTGCCGGGACCGGCCGGGGGTAAATGGACTGCCGCCCTGATGATCGCCTCCGGCTTTGTCGGATTGATCCTGGTATACTCCATGGTTCGCCTTTATATGATCCCCACGGTGCCCGCCTGGAACAACCCTTCCACCCCGGTGGCATTCTTTTCAAGCACTTTACTGCTTGGAACCATGGCCAGCCTGGTTGTGATCGGATACCTGGCCAGCCGCTCCGTGCAGGCTGACTTCCCGCAAAACCTGGCAAGGCTTCTGGCCATCCTGGTGCTTGCCGGGGCGATATTTCAACTGGGAAACACCCTGTTCGTGTGGTTCGGCCAGACCCTGGCCGAAGGCAGCTTCCCCGCACCCGAATTGCCGGTCATGATCAGGGTGATTCAAATTGTATTGCTTGTAGCCGGCGCGGCTATCATGGCGACCTGGTTCAGCAGGAGCCTGCCTTTGCAGGGCTCCCTGACCTGGTTCCTGCTTGCCGGGACAGGATTTATCCTGTCCGAGCTATTGGGGCGATTCCTGTTCTATGCCTCATATTACCGCCTCGGCATTTAATCCAGTATGATGGGTGACCGACGCGAAATATGGCTAAAAGCCGCTGTGGTCGGCAGTTTATGGGGTGCTTCCGAGATTGTCCTGGGAAGTTTCCTTCACAATCTGCGCATACCCTTCAGTGGAAACCTGCTGACAGCCATAGGCATTGTCCTGATGATATCCGGGCATCGCCTTTGGCCCGAAAGGGGATTGCTGATCAGAGCCGGACTGATATGTGCGGCCCTGAAATCCCTGTCGCCCAGTCCGGTGATACTCGGACCCATGATCTCGATTTTTATGCAGGCAAGCCTGATGGAGATGGCCCTGCTTGCCGGAAGGCGCTCGTGGGGGGGCTATTTGCTGGGAGGCGGACTGGCAATGAGCTGGAACCTCTTGTTCCGCATCCTGTCTACACTGGTTCTTTATGGCAGTCCGGTTATCGAGCTGTACCAGCAACTGGTCACCTTCCTGTTCAGCCAGACCGGATGGCAATTCACCACTTACTGGGCGCCTATTCTTGTGCTTGGCGGACTGTTCTTCCTGTTCGGACTCGTGGCCGGCATAATGGGGCTGCTGGTTTCCCGGGCTGCGGCAAGGGACGTGCAGGCCTGGCGGGCACCGGCTTTCGGGGCGGTCCAGCCACCTGCCATTCCGCAAATACCCAGGACCGGCAAGTGGCACTTCCTTCGTCCGTTGGGCTTCCTGGTTCTGCTTGCGACGGGGCTGTATTCCGTCCGGAGCATGCCGCTGCTGGTTTCCACGGGCTTATTGCTGGTTTTCCTGCTGCTTGTCCGATTCCATGACCCTTCCCTGGTAAAGCGCTTTTTCAGGAAAAAAGGCTTTTGGATTGGCTTGTCTGTAATGGTCTTACTTTCAGGACTGATGCTTGGCAAGCCGCAGCCCGGCAGTCCGATTAACCCCGAAGGACTGCGCATCGGTTGGGAAATGTGTATGCGGGCCCTCTATGTAATCACTGGTTTCGGGATACTCAGCCGGGAACTTCGCAATCCTCAGCTTGTAAAATGGTTTGAAAGCTGGCATATGGAGCCATTTCTTTCCGCTGTCAGAATCGCCTTCCAGACCACTCCCTTGCTGATCGGGACCATCCCCGGAAAAACGGCCTGGAACAGACCGGGCAGGGTGCTCACCGACATGGTCAGAAGCATGGAATATTCGTTGGATTATATGCGTTCCAGGAAACAAGCCTTCAGACAGGTCTTTATTATTACCGGGGCCAAAGGCAGCGGAAAAACCACACTGGCCGAAAAAACGGTCGCATTGCTTAAACAGAAAGATTTGTCCGTTAAGGGCATACTGGCCCCGGAGTGGCTGGAGAACGACCAACGGGCAGGATATTGGGTAAAAGATGCCGGAAGCGGCGAAAAAATGCTGCTTTGCCGGCGGAAGGAAAGCAAAACGGCCAGTGAACCGGGTCCCTTTCATTTTTATGCAGATGCACTGGCTTTCGGACAAAAGGCAATGCTGGACATGGAAACCGGGTCTGACACCGACCCGACAACGGAGGCCTGCACACACACCCAGGTGGTCATCGTGGTGGATGAGCTGGGACCATTTGAACTGCAGGGGCAATGCTGGGCGGCAGCCATGGATTCCCTGCCCCGTGACACCGGACCCATGTTGTGGGTGGTCCGGGAATCACTGATTGACGAGGTCCTTCAACGCTGGCCGGCCGTCAACCACCACATCTATCCGGCTGCGACGACCAGTGCGGATGCCTTGGCAGCAGACATTATCCGGGCAGTGCAGGCATAAGGCAAAAAACTCATCTATGGCAGCAACCGTGAAAAACAACAAGCAAGTCAGCGGGGTGGTCCTTGCGGGGGGAAAAAGCTCACGCTTCGGATCGGACAAGGCGCTCCATCCTTTCCACGGCAAGCCCCTGGCAGTCCATGCCCTTGAAATCATCCGGCCCCATTGCAGGGAATTGATGATCAGCACCGGAAATGCCGCGGCATATGCCTCTGCCGGGGTGCCGGCCGTAGAGGATATTTTTAAGGGATGCGGACCCATGGGAGGCATCCACAGTGCGCTGACGCAGGCCCGTGGGGATCTGCTGATGGTGATCGGATGCGACACGCCGCTGGTCCCCCCTGCCTTGTACGGATTCTTACTGGACCAGATGGGCAAACACCAGGTGGTCATGCCGGTTTACGAGGGCTTTACGGAAACCATGTGTGCCATTTATCACCGGTCCTGCCTGCCCGCAATCGAAGGGGCACTTCAGGAAAAAACCTATAAAATCCTGGATGTGGTGGCCGGCCTGGACACCCGTTTTGTGGAGATCGACCAGGAAGCTTTCGTCCGTCAGGGAATGTTCCGCAACATAAATACCCGCGCAGACCTGCCCGGATGAATGGCTATTATCGGCAATCCACTGCTATGTTCAGCACATATTGTTCAATGACCCCGATCTCCCTGGCGGTTTCCCAGCCATCAAAGCCTGTGATATCGTCGTAGGATACCTCCGATCCGTAAGCCCGGAGGTATTGTGATGAAACGGGTTTGTACGACCAGTGCCATTTCTCCTCCTCATAACCGTCCGGCCTGTCTGGCCCCTTGGCAGTATAGGGCTGGCAAAAGCCAAAGCCTGCCGCATGCTCCAACAGCCATTCATACACCTTACGGCCCTCCCCGGACTCAAAATAACTGTTTTCCAGTGCATTAAGATCTATGTCCGTGCCCCAGTGATGGCGGGAGGTGCCGGGCATGGCGCTGAAGCGGAGTATTTCACGCGAACGCTCCACGGGATCCCCAATTGAAGTGGCAAGGATGCCGCCGAAAAGAACCTGCCGGCCGTTCCACTTATTTTCCCATATGCGCCTCTGGTGTGCAAATGTGCGCATGGCTGAAAGAATTACCAGGTTTACACCCTCGGCACTGGCTGCACGATGCATGTCCAAAAAGGCAGCATATGCCTCGCGGTGCATGAACATCCCTTCCCTGCCTGCATATTGCGGTCTGACACCTACAAACAGCGTATCAGCCGAAGGGTCCACATTGCCCAGCAGGTATTTGTCAGAAGGCGGTAAAAAAGTGGAAGGAGCGTCCATGGTGTGTCTTGTTTCTGGTTCTTCCTGCAATTTGTCCGGGCCCTGATCCACCTCAGCGGATGAGCGGTACTGCAACCTCTGCGCAGCCCGTTGTCCCCTGGAGTAGATCATCAGGACAGCCAGCAGGATGAGCAAAGCGGCGACCAGGGCCTGGTATTTTCCAAATCGGTTGCTGCGCATAAGCCGCTTAATTGGTCCGGCTATTTCAGCCAGTTGTCAAGCCAGCGGAAGAATTCACGTTGCCAGAGAATGCCATTCTGTGGCGAAAGCACCCAGTGGTTCTCTTCCGGGAACACCAGGAACCGGCTGGGGATGCCCTGCAACTGTGCTGCGTTGTATGCCTGCATACCTTCCGACAATGGCACCCTGTAGTCCTTTGCACCGTGGATCACCAGGATGGGCGTATCCCAGTTCCCGACAAAATGATGGGGTGAAAAGTCGTAGCTGTGCGGGCGCGGGGACGCCCAATAGGGTCCGCCAATATCATGGTTGGCAAAAAACATCTCCTCGGTGGTGCCATACCAGCTCTCAAAGTTGAACATCCCGC
>SLNU01000021.1 GCA_007132865.1 Bacteroidales bacterium
GAGGTGATGGCCTCAGATGAATTTATGGGCCGGATGCCGTTCACCAAGGGCGAAGAGCTGACCCTCCAATTCCTGAAGGACGCCTATATGGAACTGGGGCTGGAGCCTGCCTGGCATGGCAGTTATTTCCAGGAAGTGCCCCTGGTGCAAGTGGCCGTAAAGCCAGATCCGCAAATGCGGTTCGCCACGCCTGCCGGCCTGATAGCCCTCGACTATATCCGTGACTTCGTCAGCTTCTCCCCCAGGGTCGAGGATGTGGCCCTGATAGAGGATGCCGGACTCATTTTTGCAGGCTACGGCATCGTGGCGCCGGAATATGGCTGGAACGATTATGAAGGGCTGGATGTGTCAGATAAGATCGTCGTGGTGATCGTCAATGACCCGGGCTTCGCCACGGGTGACCCGGATCTGTTCAACGGCAATGCGATGACCTATTACGGACGGTGGACCTATAAATTTGAAGAAGCGGCAAGACAGGGGGCACTCGGACTGATTATCGTGCACGACACCCCCGGGGCGGGATACCCGTGGAGCGTGGTCACCAACGGAGCACAGATCCCGAACATGTACCTGGTAGACGAAAATGGCTATGCTGACTATGCACGCATCGAAGGCTGGATTACCACGGATGCGGCGGTCGGGGTGTTTGAGCATGGCGGACTGGACTTCGTGCAGCTTAAAAAGGCGGCCGCCGAAGTGGGATTCCGCCCAGTTCACATGGACGTCAGGCTACAGAATTTCACCATGCAGAAAACCTTCCAGTACAATGTGTCGCAGAATGTACTTGGCTTGTTGCCCGGCACGGACCTGGCCGACGAGGTCATCATTTATTCCTCCCACTGGGATCACCTGGGGATCGGTCCGCCACTCGATGGCGATTCGATTTACAACGGAGCGGTCGACAACGGCACCACCACCGCCTGGATGCTGGAGATCGCACGCGCCTTTACAAAACTGGAAGAAAAGCCCCGCCGCTCCATTCTGTTCTTTTCTCCTACTGCCGAGGAACAGGGCTTGCTGGGCGCACATTATTACGCCGCAAACCCGGCCTTCCCCCTGCATAAAACCGTGGCGAACCTTAACAATGACCTGATGCTGCCCCTGGGACGCATGAAGGATGTGATGATCACCGGCTACGGACAGTCTGAGCTGGATGACCTGGTTTATGAAGCGGCGGCGTTGCAGGACCGCTACGTGGTGCCTGATCCCAACCCGCAGACCGGCATGTACTACCGGGCCGATCATTTTGCCTTTGCCAAGGCCGGGGTCCCGGCGCTTTTCGCAAGGGGCAATACACACCACCGGGAGCACGGACAGGAATGGACCGCCGAACAGGAGAGGCTTTGGCTGGAAAACAACTACCACAAGCCCACCGACAAATACGATCCTGAGACGTGGGACCTGGAAGGCATTGTCGAAGATGCCCGCCTGGCCTTCTACATTGGCTGGAAACTGGCGGGCAGCAATCACTTCCCGTCCTGGAAGGAGGGTTCGGAGTTCAAAGCCATCAGGGAGGCGATGATGGAATAATCCGTCGTGCACGCATCCAACAGATCGGCTTTTTTCGGATCATACTCTTTTCTGCCATACAGCGTTCCGCGGATGCCTTTTTTTAGTAAATTAGCCTACAAGCCTGGGGCCCATGCTTTTATTCCTGTCGATACTCGGGGGCTTGCTCTCGGTGATACTGCTGTTGTTCAGTGGCAGGAAAAATATTACCACTGTCTATCTTGGCGCATTTTTCTTCCTGCTCAGCCTTTACGGGCTTTATCAATACGCCCTGGTTTACGCCAAATCGCCTTTCCTGATCGCCGTTTTCCTGATGAATTTTGCATGCATCACCTCACCGCTTTATTTAATCGGGCCGATGCTGTTTTGGTATGTACGCAGTGTACTCCGTGATAATTGGACCCTTCAAAGAAGTGACCTGTGGCACCTGTTACCGGCACTCATATTCTTTCTGGCTGCCTTACCCTACAACCATGTTCCCGCATCTCACAAATTGGAAATGGCGGGAGCCGTTGTCCTGGATATCGGGATTATCCAAGTTTACAAGACTACCATTTTGGCAGATTGGTTCTCCATCCAGGCAGTATACATCAGCCGGCCCGCACTTGTCTTAATATATGCTGTCGGATCGGCCATCATCTACGCCCGGTATCTGCAGCAGGGGAACCTTTCGAAGGTGTTCTCAGGCCAATACTTCATGCGCACCTGGCTTTTCCTGCTCATTGCGCTTGTTGCCATTATGACCTCTACGCATATTCTGCTTATTGCCAAAATGTTTGCGATGGAGTTCTCTGAGTTGTTCTTTACCCTGACCTTTCTTAGGTTATTCTGCTGGTCTGCACTCATCGTATTGCTGATTTCACCGTTGTTTTTCCCGACCGTTCTTTATGGCTTGCCCCGGGTACCTGAACCTACAGGCAAAACCAGGCAGCGGCGGCAAAAACTGCCGGTACCTGCAGCCAGCGCAGCAAATGGGCAAAAAATACTGCCCCCTGCGGCAACCAGTGCAAATCATTTTGAAAAGGAGTACCTGCAAGGCATTGGCCAGGAAGTGGAGTCATGCATGCAAGAGCATAAGCCTTACCTGGATCCGGACTTTAACCTGGCCTGGCTGTCGGCCCATGTGCGCATCCCGGCACACCATCTTGGCTATTATTTCCGTGAGGTAAGACAACAGCCGTTCACCGAATACAGGAACTTCTGGCGTATAAACCACGCAAAGGAGCTCATCCAGGAGGGCAAGGCCAGCCTGCTGACCCTGGAAGCCATCGGCAAAATGTCAGGCTTCTCCTCTCGCAACACCTTCCGGTCCACATTCGAAAAATTTGAAGGCATTTGCCCAAGTGCCTATTCGGGCCGGATAAGGGAATAGCATCCGACTAAACCCACAATTGGGAATAACCCCGTGCTGGAGTCCTTGCTCCATTTTTATAAAAACGGTGCAAGGATCCGGGTTCGTTTTCCCTACAATTTTTCAGCAATTCCTATTTTTCGCAAAAAACCGCATCCCATCGGCATGGCCATTTATTGAACCGGCCGGGGGGATGCTTTGCACCACATAACCCACACAAAAAAAGACACGCTATGAAAAAAAGAAAAACCATCAAGCGCATTATCAATGGGGCTTTCCTCTTCATTGCAATGGCCATTGTGCTCCCCCTGGCTTTTCATTCCTGCCAGCAGGACGAACTGTTTGATCTGAATGAGATGTATGCACAAGAAGGGTATGAGAGTAAGGCCATACTTTTCCCTTACATCCCTACGGTTGTGTTCCCTGAGGTTTTTGTCGGACCGGCCACTTTTTACCCTGCAAAAGGCAGGGTGCAGACACAGACCGTGGTCCTGGAAAACGAGGACTTTGCCAGCTTCCAGAGCACCTTCGCCCTGGTGATACAGAATGGGGACGGAGGATCGAATACGGCCCAGAGCGTCACGGTTTCCGTGAATGGGATCCAGGAGTTCTCATCAAACAACCTCCGAAGAAACCCGTTGGTCATTACCCAAATGATCTACGACCTGGGGAAGTTCACCACCATCGACGTGGAGGTTAAAGGCAAGGACGGCAGCTATGTCACCTTATGGATTGAGGGGACCAAGGGGCAGGCCGCCCAGACCTTCACCGACCCCCGCGACGGCAGGGAATACAAGACGGTTACCCTTGGCAGCCAGACCTGGATGGCGGAGAATCTGGCTTACTTGCCTGAAATCAGCGCCCTGAACGATCCATCATCAGAGCCAAGGTATTATGTGCATGGATATTTTGACACTGACCTTGGGGAGGCCAAGTCCACTGCAGAATATGGAACATATGGGGCGCTATACAACTGGGGTGCCGCCACCACGGCCTGCCCACCGGGATGGCGACTGCCCACGGAGGCAGAGCTTGGTGACCTTGAATATTACCTGAAAATCAGCGGACTCAGTTACGAGGGGGCAGTGAATTATGATCAGCATGCAAAAGCCCTTGCAGGCAAAACAAACTGGAGTGATTCAGAAGTGGAAGGATCCCCGGGATGGATGCCGGAGCTGAATAATAGCAGTGGTTTCTATGCCTTACCCGGAGGGGGCGTATCGGTCTCCACCAGCAAATGGACATTCTACCCTGTTGGGAATTCCGGGTTGTGGTGGACATCGACTTTGGGTTTATATGAATATACCAGCAGGGTATATTATTTATACTATGAAGATCCGGAAATCGGGCGTACTTATGCACACCAGACCGGTGAGGCCTATAGCGTCCGCTGCATCAAAGAATAGCGTTTTGAGACGGAATTAGCATGGGGTGGTATAATTCTGGCACGGCTTTTGTTTTTATTCGGTTGAAGAAATGAATCTTCCCATAAATACAGAAGCCATGAAAAAGTCAATGATTACCCTAGTAATTGCCCTCCTGTTCGCAGGAAGCGGAGTGCTCAAGGCACAGGCCACGGAAAGGGAATATCTTGGCCTGCCGGGGGACAACCTGAACCTCTATGCCGTGATGAACTTATTCCAGGAGTCGGAAACCCTTGAAGCCTTTGAAAGGGCCCTGAACGATCCTGAGCAGATGGTCAACAACCTCGACCTGAACGGGGACGGCTATGTAGATTACCTCATGGTCCTTGATTACGCGGAAGGGAATGTCCACAACATCGTGCTACGGGTTGCACTCAACGAAAAGGATTACCAGGATGTGGCTGTTTTCGTGGTTGAGAAACTCCGGGATGGCGCTGTGCTGGTCCAGTTGATCGGCGACGAGGCTCTGTATGGAGAGAACTATATCATCGAGCCCATCTATGCCGAAAGACCGAATCCAGGATACACTGGTGACAGGGGCACGCCTGCCAGAACAGGTGTGGTCACGACCACCTATTATGAAGTGGCTGCCTGGCCAATGGTCAGTTATATCTACAGCCCGACCTACGTCGTATACCGCCCCTCATGGCGCTACGGCTACTACCCGGTTTACTGGCAACCCTGGAGGGCCCACTACTATCACTACTACTACGGGTTCCACCACCCCATGTATACCCACTATGTAACTTACTACCGGCCCTGGAGGCGTCCGCGGACCGTCGTTTACCACAC
>SLNU01000005.1 GCA_007132865.1 Bacteroidales bacterium
CACGCAAAACACCGGTTTTTTCGAACTTTCTTTTCAGTTTCTTTAAAACCCGGTCAATGTTTTCACCTTCTTTAATGGGAACAATGATCATGCTTTCCTCTTTCTTTTATTATTGTGTAACTGATGGTCCTACTTTCCCAAACGGGGATGCAAAGATAAAAAGAGTTTTTCAGAATTCAAAAAGAAAAAGAAATTTGCATCATTTTGCCGGAGAACCCCAGGCGCAGCCGGCAAAGGCCAACGGACTTTATTTCAAGAGGTCCGAAATATCCAGTTGGTTTTGGTAAATTTGCAAAACCTCATCCAGGCTGAGGGTGTCAACCTTGTGGATCTTGTTGGCGGCCGGCACATAGAATACCTCGACGTAAAAGTCGCCCAAGGCAAATAGTTTGATGTGACAATGGAGGAAATCCCTGGAAGCCAGCTCACGCCCGCTCTCAAACACCTTGTACACCTTGCGGTCAAGCGGGGCATTTTCAAACATCTCTTTTGTCATGGCTTTTGATTGTTACCCATTAAACCAATACGGACACGGTTATGTTCAGCAAAAAACACATTCCAAACGCCATTACCCTGTTGAACCTGTTTTTGGGTTGCCTTGCCGTAGTGGCTGCGCTGCAGGGGAGATTGGCCGATTCGGCCATCCTTATCCTGGTCTGCTCCCTGCTGGATTTTCTGGACGGCTTCGCCGCCCGTATCTTCAGGGCGGGCTCCCCGCTCGGGCAGCAGCTGGACTCCCTGGCTGACCTGGTAAGTTTCGGACTGGCCCCGGCAGCCATCGTTTATTTCTATATGCTGACTGCAATCGGGGCTGAGGGGGCCATCGGGGCTGGCGCGGCCATCAGTGGATTGCTACGGCACCTGCCCCTGCTCGCCTTCCTGCTGGCGGTGTTCTCGGCCCTTCGCCTTGGAATGTTCAACCTCGACACCAGGCAGCGGGAGGATTTCATCGGGCTGCCCACCCCTGCCAATGCGTTGTTTTTTATCTCCCTGCCCCTGGTTCTTGCCTTCGGGCCCGAAAGCGGGGTCATAACCGGATTGATCGAACGGCTGACCGGCAGTGTCTGGGCCATGCTGCTACTTACCCTTTTGTTCTCCTGGCTGCTGGTATCGCCCATCCGCATGTTCTCAATGAAATTCAAAGGTTTTAAGCCCGGGGAGAACATGGCCCGCTTCCTGTTCCTGGGAGGTTCCCTCTTGCTTGCAATAGTATTTTGGCTGCAGGCCCCTCCCCTGATTATGGTTTTTTACCTAATTTTGTCGCTGATCTTTCACTTTCACACCCTTACTTCCACCCAATGAAGCTACGTGCAGAAATAAATGTAATGCCACTTAAGGCACTGTTAGACCCCCAGGGAAAGGCCATCTCGGCCAGCATGCAGAACCTGGGCCTTCCCGAAATCACCAATGTCAGGATGGGAAAACACATCAGCCTCGAGCTTGAAGCCGAAAGCCGGGAAGTTGCCCGGGAAATGGTGGAGACCGCCTGTAAAAAACTCCTTGCCAACCCCATCATGGAGTATTATGAATTTGAATTGTTCGGGGACTGACCCGGTGAATGGCTGAATTGCACCAGACAGGAAAGAAGGGCGAGGAGCTGGCATTGCAGCACCTTCGCCTGGAGGGCTACGAGATATTGGAAACCAATTGGCATTCCAGCCACAGGGAAGTGGACATCATCGCCAGGCTCGATGAATTCCTGGTCGTCGTGGAAGTGAAGACCAGGACCACCTCAAGGTTTGGCGAGCCGGAAAGCTTTGTAAACAAAACCAAGCAAAAACACCTGATCCGGGCTGCCAACCATTACCTGCTCAAGCACCGGCTTGACCTGGAGGTCAGGTTCGATATCATTTCCGTGGTGATCGACCAGGAGGATGCCCGCCTGAACCATATCCCGGGGGCCTTCTCCCCCGGGCTATGATCCGGCTGCCCTTCAGAATTGCCAATTAGAACTGCCCTTCAGGATCGCCCTTTCGAGCTGCCCTTCAGAATTGCCCTCTAAGGTTGCCTGGCCCGGTCGGGATAGGGAGGCACGGGGTGGATCCGCTGTTCATAATCCTTCATCCGCTCAAGGGCTTCTTCAATGGCGCGGTTCAACTGATCATCAATTCCTTCGAACTCCCGTGCCGGGTCGTTCTCCAGGTAAATATCCGGCTCTACGCCGATGCCTTCAATGATCCAGTTCTGACCTTCTATGTCATAGGGTGCAAACTCAGGCTTTGAGAGGGTTCCCCCGTCAATAAAGGGCAGGGATCCCCGTATGCCGACCACCCCCCCCCAAGAGGTCGTGCCGATCAGGGGCCCGAGTTCCAGCATCTGGAACTGGAAAGGGAAAAGATCTCCGTCGGATGCGGAATACTTATCAATCAGGCAGATCTTGGGACCAAGATGGATCTGTGCAGGGCGTGTGCCAGGGACGGTATTCCGGGCCATGGACAAACCGGTCAGCTCTCTGGAAAGCCGTTCGATCAGCATCGGGGAAACATTTCCTCCCCCGTTCCCGCGCACATCGATGATCAGGGCTTCCTTGCGCAGCTGCGGATAGAAATGCTTCACAAACTCATTGAGTCCGCCCGGCCCCATGTCTGGTACATGCAAATAACCCACCCGTCCGTCTGTTGCCTCATTCACCTTGCGGATATTTTCCTGCACCCAGTTGTAATAATACAGATCGGATTCATCGGCGATGGGCACGACAATGACCATGCGGCTTCCCTGGTTTTGGGGCCGGCTGTTCAGTGTCAATTCTACTTGCTGCCCGGCTGTCCCCATTAGCGATTCGTATATATTGGCCATTTCGTTGGTGGGGCGGCCATTAACGGCAATGATGTAATCTCCTTCGTTTGCATCCACCCCCAGTTCGGTCAGCGGGGAACGCCTGGAGTCAACCCAGTTCTCTCCCTGCAGGATGCGGTCTATGCGGTAATACCCGGATTGGTGGTGGCTGAGCTCCGCCCCCAGCAGTCCCATGTTCACCCGGTCAACCGAAGGCACATCCCCGGCGCCCACGTAGGCATGCCCCACGTTAAGTTCTCCGACCAGCTCACCCAGCACATAGGTCAGGTCGAGGCGGTGGTTCACATGGTCGACCAGGGGCAGGTATTTTTCACGCATCGCTTCCCAGTCCACCCCATGCATATTGGGGGCATAAAAGAAATCACGCATCTGCCGCCAGGTCTCGTGGTAGATCTGCTGCCACTCCTCCCGGAAATTCACCCGCAGCTTCATATTGGAAAGGTCAACCGGGTCGCTGACCGAAAACGGGGCACGCGGCAGGTCAATAACAGAATACCGGTTCCTGCCGGCCACAACCATCATTTTCTTCCTGTCGGGACTTAACTGGTAGCCATTCACATCGGCCAGTTTGGTTTCCTTGCGGTCCTTCATATGGTAAACCATCAGGGCCGTCGAGGTATCCCCAAAGCCCCGGCGAAGGTAAAACACCTGGTCACCGGCCACCTGTATGTTGAAATAGTTTGAAACGGAAACCGGCAGCACGGCAATGCGGTTCTTGATGTTCTCCCGGTCAATCAGTATGTTTAACGACCCGTCGTTCTGGTCTCCCCCGGATCCTCTTTGTGATGTGCGTCCCGCGGAGCTGCCGGCCTCTTCGGCATCTTCACCTGTCGACACCTCGTCATTCTGGTGTTCCAGGAAGGAGGGCACGTCGGCCCGCAGCGTGACAAAATATATGCGGCCCATATCGGTATAGGCATGGTTCCATTCCGTGCGGCTGTATATCGGGTTAAAGTCACGGTTGGATACAAAGAAGAGGTATTTCCCCTTGTCACAGAACGTCCCTCCCGATGAAGCGTACCACCCGTCGGTCACGGGAAACCCATCCCCGGTTTGCGTATCATAGACAAAAATCCTGGAATAATGTTCCGTTTCCGGTCTGGTGTAGGTAATCCATCGACTGTCAGGCGACCAGTCGTATTGTCCGATTTCGCCGGACTCGGCCTGGTCTACGATTGTGACCCGCCGATTGTCCACATCCACATATTGCAGCCGGAGCATTTTATCTGACCACATGATTCTTTTTGAGTCGGGGGACCAGTTCAGGCCGTATTTATATGTATCCGCGCCGGAAGTAATCTGCACCGCCTCCCCGCTGCCATCCTGGGGCACGATATAGACCTCATCCTCCCCGCTGGCATCCGAGACATAGGCAATGAATTTGCCATTGGGTGACCAGGTAGCATTTCGCTCATGCACCCCTGAAGTAGCCGTAAGGTTTCTAGTAATGCCGCTTTTTACCGGCACGCTCCAGACATCCCCCCGGGCGCTGAAGGCAATCCGGCTGCCATCAGATGCGAGGGAGGCACCCCGGATCATGTCGCTTGCATCTTTCATCTGATCGCGCCCAGAGGCGAAGTCCTCGGCAATGCGCACCTGGATGCGACGGGCACTTTCGCTCTGCAGGTCGAACGCATACAGGTGACCCCCGTTCTCAAACACGATGGTTCCGGTGCCCAGAGAAGGGAACTTGACGTCAAAGTCCTCAAAGTGCGTCAGCTTCCGGGTGGATCCTGCGTTCATGTCGTAGACGAACAGGTTCATCCGCCCGTCCCTGTCCGACAAAAAATACACCAAATCACCCACCCACATCGGGAAGATGTCCTGGCTTTTATTCTGCGTCAGGTTGCGGGTGCTGCGGTCTGACAGGTCGTGCAGCCAGAGGTCGTCTGCCATGCCTCCCTGGTAGTATTTCCAGGTACGGAACTCACGGAAGACCCGGTTGTATACAAAACGCTGCCCATCAGGAGAGTAACTAATCCACCCGCCTTCAGGCACAGGGATCTGCCCGGGCAGTCCCCCGTTCACATTGACCAGGTACAATCCCCCCTTGAAGGAATTGAAGGCACGTTTGCGGGAGCGGAAAATAATCGTTTCATCGTCGCGCCAGCCCATCACGATGTTGTTGGGGCCCATGCGGTCTGATAAGTCATCCCGGGAAAGGGTCGCCGTATAGGTTAGTCGGATGGGCACGCCGCCTTCGGCCGGCATGACATATACCTCCGTATTGCCGTCATACTGGCCCGTAAAGGCAATCTTGCTGCCATCCGGACTGAAACGTGCGAACATCTCGTAACCCGGATGACTGGTCAGCCTCCGTGCCAGTCCGCCACCGAGATCTACAGTATAAAGATCCCCGGCATAGGAGAACACAACCTGGTCCCCGTGCGTGGCCGGAAACCGCATCAGACGGGCCTCGCCGGTGGTTTCGCCCATGGCTGAGAATGCCATGCCCAGGGCCATAAAGAACAAAACAAGTTTTTGCATAGTAATCTGGATTTTGGATGAAAAAATTATACTCGAATGATATTGCCAAACCGTACGTCTCCCGCCCTGGCCGGTCGAATTGTAAGTATACGCCCGCCCGGCTGGCCGGGATCCCGGGACATGGTGTTCCCGGCCGGACAAAAATAAACCTTTCGAATTATTTAAAAAAAGATATTTTTCTTTATTAAAAACAATAGCGCCGTCCGGCTTGTTACGTTCATTGAAAACAATCAACCTGCGAAGGCAGGTTTTATTTTATAATCGAAAAACACAACAATTGATATGGAAGAAAAAATCAATGTACAGGAAGAACCGATCCGAATGCCCCTGATCGGCGACCCGGCCCCGGCTTTCCGGGCCAAGACCACGATGGGGGAATTGAATTTCCCGCAAGACTACAAAGGCAAATGGGTCATCCTTTTCAGCCACCCGGCCGATTTCACGCCGGTCTGCACCACCGAGTTCATGACCTTTGCCTATATGCAGGAGGAGTTCCGGGCGCTGAACACCGAGCTGATCGGCTTGTCGATCGACAGCATTTACGCCCACATTGCCTGGCTGCGAACCATCAAGGAAAAGATCGAATACAAGGGCATGAAAAACATCGAGGTGATGTTCCCGGTGATCGAGGACCTGAAGATGGATGTATCCAAGAAATTCGGCATGCTGCAGCCCAATGCATCCACCACCCAAGCCGTCAGGGCCGTCTTCATCATGGACCCCGAAGCCAAAGTACGCGCCATCCTTTATTACCCACTGAGTACCGGCCGCAATATGGATGAGATCAAACGCATGGTCATCGCCATGCAAAAGGCCGACAAGGAGCAGATCGCGACCCCGGCCAACTGGCAGCCCGGGGAGGACGTCATTATTCCGCCTCCCGGATCCTGTGGCACGGCCAAGGAACGCGTGGAAAGCAAGGACGAGGATCAGTACTGTCTGGACTGGTTCATGTGTTTCCGCAGGGAGAAAAAATAATCTACTGGATTTAAGATTTTACAAAAAGCTGCTGAGCTCACCCCCAGCGGCTTTTTTTTTGCTGGTCCCTGTCGCCGATCCACCGGGCCCATAAACCGGCCCGGATCCCGGTTCTGCAGATGTTTGTTTAAAAAAAAAGCCCAAAGGCATGCTTCGGTTAAAAAATGTTAATATATTTACGTATTGATTGTTGTGGTCTGATTATTAAAAATCCCTTAAATCGATAGGCTTATGAGAAAAACCTACATTCTTTTTCTGATCGTTTTTGCCGTTGCCCAGACCCAGGCTGCCGACAGAAGCACGTTCCATCTTGATGAGGCAAGGATCCAAACTGAGCTGGAAGGACTCAACCAACTAGAGGATTACCTTTTGACATCAGAGGCCACCCTGGCATCCATGACAGAGGAAAACCACTTTTTACTAAGCCATTTACGAACCGGCTCCGCTGACCTTGGACTGCTGATGGGCCTGAACGAACCGCCACTCGGAATATCCAGCTTCCTCTGGGGATTTTGCCTTGGCCTGCCCGGCCTCGCCATCGTTTACTTTGTCGCGGATGACAGTGATGAGACCAGGAAAGCCCTTTGGGGCTGCGTGGCAGGCGGCCTGCTTTATACGGTCGTATACGTAGCATGGTGGGCGCTCTGGAGTACAGCCACGGTATATTAACAAGTACACACACATTGTTTTTTTTTAACGGGAATCCGCATCCCGGCCCTTGCCTGTCAGGTTTTCGGCAGGCAAGAGGTATTTTATGACTAAGCGGGACATTGACAATGAAGCTATCCACCTGTATTGTTTTAATTGCTTTTATGCTGGCAGGTGCTTCCAACTTGCATGCCCAGCATTATTACCGCATTGAATGCGATATCTCCATCAAAAACAAAGTGGCCGGCGAAGACGGCATGCTCGTGCTGGGACGGGCCTATTACGACAAGGTGGTCGGCAAGGTCGTGTTTGACATCCGGTTCCCTGAAAAGGAAGTCTGGGTCATCGAGGACACCCTGGTAAGCGTTCACAAAGACGGGGAAACAAGACAAACCAGGGGAATGGAACAATACACGCAAGCCACCATTTTTCACCTGATCCTGGAGGGAGATCTCAACAATTTCGGATTGCATGGCACCATGTATGCCATGGATAATGTGAGACGGGACGAAGAAATGGTAATCACCAGCTGGGTCCCACGCCAGGGGAACCAGGCACTTGGGAAAATTCACACCTCTACGGTTAATGGCGCGCTGCACGGAGTAGTGTTTGAAAACGCCGGGGGAAAAGTGATCGGCAAGCAGGTGTACCGGGACTATTTAACCATCAGGGGTCTGCAGGTGCCCACAGAGATCATCCAGGTTTTTTACAGGGAGGAAGCGGAGGAATACCAGGTTTACTCTTTTTCCAATGTTCGGATTAATCACGAAGGCAATGAGGATCTTTATAATTTTCCTGGCCCTGGCCGCAGGTAGCCAGGTTTCAGCCCAGACACACCCGGAGCTGCGCCTGCTGGCCACCAGGACGGCCGAAAGTCAGGAAGCCTGCTGCCATGGGCATCAGCAAAAGTTTGAGGTAACAGGTGCGGTGGACATGGCCTTTTACGTTTACAAGACCTTTATTTCCTCGCAGGACCATATGTCATGTGTGTTCATCCCCTCATGCTCGGAGTATGCCGTAGAGGCCGTTCGCCGGCAGGGAATGCTGATCGGACTGGTCAACACGTTCGACCGGCTGACCAGGTGCAACGGACTCAGGCCCGGGGACTATCCGGTCGACCTGGTAAGCCGGAGGCTGTCAGACCCCGTCAAAAATATTCATCATGAAGATCCCTAGGCTGTACTTGCCGCTCGCCCTGATTCTCCTGCTCCAGTTTCCCCCTGTAAGCGGACAGGACCTGTTCGACAGCCTGAATACCGCCAGGTATGCAGATTTTCTGTTCAATTCAGGAAATTACCGCGAAGCTGTGGGGGAATACGAAAGGCTGCTGTTTTTGTCTAATCCCCCAGAGGAAAAAAAGATCAGGCTGGTACAGAGCTACCGGCTTTCCGGCAGGCCCGGCCTGGCCCGGCAGCGTATGCAATCGATCTGGGACCAGCCGGCTCTGGTGTCCGCACCGGTGGCCAACGAGTTTTTTTTCCTGCGTATCCTGGACCGGGATTTCCAGGGCCTTGAGGCCAGCATACAGGAAAGCTCCGTTCTGACGGCCGACGAAAAAATGTTTTACCTTGCCTCGGCTCTCCTCTACCAGGAAGACTTCCAGCGGGCCAATACGCTCCTGCAGGATCTTGAAGGACTGACATTTCCCGGCCTGGAAAGCCTGCAGACCATTTCCGGGGATGCGGTAAGCCTGCCCCTGCGGAGCCCCCTGATGGGGGGCGTTTTCTCTGCCCTGCTGCCAGGCAGCGGGAAATTTTATGCAGGGAACTGGGAAGACGGCATCATTTCCCTGGTAATGGTAGGGATGTCTTCCTGGCAGGCTTACCGGGGTTTTGACAGACGCGGAACCGGGAGCGTTTATGCCTGGTCTTACGCCGTGATTGGGACAGCCTTTTACCTGGGCAATATTTACGGAAGCGTCAAAGAGGTCAACAAATACAATCAAATTCAAAAAAACGGGATCCGCCAGCGTGTCGAAGCTGTTTTTCACCATAGCCGTTAAATGCCTGTTCTTGCTGCCGATTGGAGTCGGACAGGACATCGTGCAGACGCTTGAGCTTGCCGGAAATTACCGGGAGCGCGGGATGTTTGAGGCGGCTGCCGGGCATTACCGCAGGGTAATCTTCTTCGGAAGTGACTCCTTACAGGCGGCCACCTTCCCCAAACTGGCCGAATGCCAGATTATGGCGGGAAACTACAGGGATGCCGTGTTTTTCTATGGCCTTGCAGCCAACACCACCCCATCCGACAGTCTGAGAGCGGAATATGTATATATGCGGGTGCTGGCACACCTGCTGGATGACGATCCCGGTCCCGCCCTGCAGCAACTGCTGTCGGTATCCGAACATGAAAACCCTTATTTCAGAAAAAAAACGAACTTTTACATGGGGGTAATCCATCTGCAAAGGCAGGAAGGGCAGGCAGCCAGGCAGTACTTTCTGGAAGCCACAGCGGATTCTCTGGCCCTGGATGGAATCTCACGGCTGTTTGATGAGGCAGGCCTTGACTACCCGGACCCCGAGCGTGCCAGGCGGTTAAGCATGTTTTTCCCGGGACTTGGGCAGGCCTATGCCGGGGATAGAAGGGGCGCATTGAATTCTTTTATCCTGGTTGGCGCGCTTGGGGCGCTTGCCGGGTATACGGCCTTCCATTATTCCCTGCTCGAGGGATTTTTAAGCGTGGTGCCCTGGTTGACAAGGTACTACCTTGGCGGGTCCCAGCATGCCGGGAACACGGCCTGGCAGATCCGAACAGGGAAGTACCAGGGATTGTTGCTGGAATTGATCGAAATTTTTGAAGAGGAAAAGCAATCCCCTTGACGCAGATATAAAAAAATCTTACTTTTACCCAAAGATTGATTAAATCAAACTATCTATTCATTTACCACAACTACCTATCACGATGAAGAAAATCTACCTATCGATTGTTTTATTAGGGTTGTTTGGCGTTGCCGCGGCCAATGCAGAAACCACTGCCTATCATCTGGACCATGCAGCGGTTGACCAGATGTTTGAACAGGCTGAACAAGCAGATTATCTGGCCATGAACACGCTTGCACCATTTGCAGGCGCCTCCACCGCCACCCATTCATTTACTCAGAGCGAAAAGAATCCGGCCGTCGCCTTTATTCTCTCATGGTTTGTCGGATACCTTGGGATTCACAGGGCCTATCTGGGGACCTCCACGGGAACCATTGTGGCCTATATCCTCACGCTGGGGGGTTGTGGCATCGTGGCCTTTGTTGACTGGGTTGTGCTGCTGATCGGGTTGGTAAACGACGACATTGAGCAGTACATAGACAATCCGAAATTCTTTATGTGGTAATCCCGCGGACGATTATTACCCGGACTACTGGGGGTAATACTACCGGGGAATAATACTGCCGGGGAGTAATACTGCCTGGGAAGAATTCAGTAACCCCGGACCAGATCCAGGAAATATGTCCTTTGTTCGGGGCTGATCCCGGGGTTTCCATATGCCTCCCTGCGGATTTCCGCTACTTTTTCCTTTACCCCCCTTTCATCCCCCAGGGCATTGATCACCTGTAGGTGATAGTACTGGAATATCAGGTTGGATGGATAGGCGGTGGTCAGCCAGCTGGCATATTTTTCCGCAACCCGGGCATCCTGTCCCTTTTCCAAATGAATCCGCATCAGAAAATAGCCGGCTTCCGTTTTCCACAGGGCCTCTTCACTGGCAAATGCTTTTTCAAGCTGGGAAATGCCCCGTTCACGGTCTCCCTCAGGATAAAAAAGCGCATAGAGTTTCAGAAAAGGATACCTCCGCATGGCTTCTGAGATCAGGTAGTTGTAAAGACCTGAGGTCAGGTAAAAACCTCCGAACGCCTCTTCACGCCCCATGGATTTTTCGACCTGCACCACACAGAGTCGCAAGGTTTTCATGGTCCGGATCCAGGCACCCTGCTGAAGATCCAGCCTGGCCAACATCGCATGCAGATTGATGTAATTAAACACATCCTGGTCGGATGCAGATCCTTCAACGGCTTTTCTGGCCAGGGGCAATGCATGCAGTATGCTTTCCCGGTAGCGCGTCTCAATCTCTGCGGGCCGGGGCCAGGTGATCATCAACCACCAATTGTAATAGACGCTGGAGAAATGGGCAAGGTAATGGCCGGGGTGGCGTTCAAGCAATTCTCTGCTCAGGCTTTCCGCAATCCGAAAATCAAAGCGGTAAAGCGCCGTCACCACATCCTCCAGCATGGACGCCGGGTACATGGATGCCGGATCCATACCCCCGCCTTCATCTGCCGAAACGGACATTTCGTTTCCCCCGGCTTGGCAGGTCAACTGCGAAGCAGCCTGTGTACCCGTGGTAGTGCCAAACAGCAACAGCAAGAACAGCAAGGCGGTATTGGGGTAGTTCATTTCAGTAAGTCGAATTGGGTTTGGTTCGGGCCGCGGGATCATTTCCCGCCAAAGAGATCAGCATCTGAGAGAGCTCCTGTTTGAAGGCATCCATACTGGACAGGCTGTTGCCACGGGCCAGCTCGCCGGCCTGGCGTATCCCACCGAAATAAAAAGACTGAAACATGGTCAGTCCGACGGCCACCCCCGCCACGTAATATCCATTCCAGGCCAGCAATCCGAAAATGCCCAGCGAAGTCAGCTGGGAGGAGGCATTCAGGATGCCTTTGCCAGGCTCTCTGGCATAAAAATGGCCCAGCCCCGGCACAAAGGTCGCCATCATCCGCGCCCTTTCCGGTTCCCTTGTTTGAGGAAGAGCCTCTGCTGAGGTTCTTGCGGCAATGTCTGCAAAGACCTCACGCGACTCCTGCACAGGAATGCCACCCGGAGCCAGGCCCTCCAGGAACTCACCGAGCCGGGACCATTCCTCCAGCTGAACAAGGGTCAGTGCATACAACAGCCAGAGATCCTCCCCCAGGCCGGGGAAAAAATGCCTTGCCTGCCGCACATAAGATGCAGCACCTGTGTGATCGCCTGCCATAAAGGAACAGAATGCCATCTCGTAGAGAACCTGGAATCGAAGGCTGTCTGGCCCTGCATAAGGGAGGGAGCGCTGCAGGTCTGTCCGGGCCTTCTCATATCTTCCGGTTTGCTTCAATGCCCGGGCTTTGGAGAGGTTTGCAAGGGTCTTTTGTAAATGGTTGTCAGACAAAAAGTAGCTGCGCTCGTATTCGATGGCGGCAGAAAAGAATTCGCCCGCGGAAAAGAGGCTGTCTGCCCTTTCCATGGCCCTTCCGGCATCACCGCCAATGCTAGTTGAAGGCGTTGCGCAAAGGAATATGCATGTCAAACAATATGCGTTGATCCATTTCATGTCTGAACTCATTTTGTTGTCTGCGAACGGCGGTGGCACTGCCCCTGATGTTTCCCAGATAAAAAATGCCTGTCGCCGTGGCCGACAAAATAAACAGGGCGCTGCCGGCCCCACTCCCCCTGTAAAAATCATATGTGGTCGCACCCATGGCAGCCACGTAAAGGAACCCGGCTATCCCCTCCGCCGTTTTTCCGGCATAGACCTTGCCCAGGCCGGGCACCACTGCAGACAGGAATCCTGCCACAAACGGAGACCGGGCTGGTGCTCCGGCCAGCGCATCCCGGTAATCCAGCATCCTGCCAGCCTCGTCGATATACAGGTGCGATGCCTCGTCGAAGCGGCCCGCCCTGCCCGAAAAAGACGCCAGATCGCCCATCAACAGATCCAGCCCGGCCAACTGAAAGTTCCTCATCCCGTCTGCCATGGTGGACGGTTCAAAGTCCAACACCTCCAAAACTTCTGAAGCCTCCCGGTGGCGACCCTCATGGGCAAGGTTGTAGGCCCCGAAAAAACGGGTCTTCAGGTAAAAGGGACTTTCTCCCGACACCGAAAGCAGGTAACTGGCAGAAGGGATTAGCTCCTTCTGCTGGTAAAGGGCCCAGCCTTTCAGGTAAGATACCGAATCCGCAATTTGCGGGGAAAGGGCATCTGACTGGTCTGTCAGGCGTTCGAGCAGGTAGGTTGCCTCGACCAGGTCCCCTCGCGCCATCAGGTAGCGTACGAATGACAGCTCCTCCCGCAGATCAGGGGACTGCCCCTGGACAGCTCCGGAAACGCACAGCACCAGGCCCGGCAGAAGCATCAATAAAGAGAGCCGCTGCTTCATTGCGGACTCCTTTGGTAAATTTCCACGGTTTCAATCACCCTTAGGCTGGTCTCACTTATGCTGAGCGGATGTATGTCGATCGCGGCTACCCGGTTGCATCGTGAAAGCCGGTCTGCCGTCAACACCATGCCCCGTGCCAACCCGTAAGTTTCCATCAGTTCAATGCTGAAGCCGGAACAAGTATGCTCGTAAAGGCACTGGGAGGAAAGCTGGGGGGATATGTAGCGCTGGTAAACGAACATCAGCCCCGATAAGGTCAGGGACACCGGGTTATAACGAACCAGCCAATGCCTGTCGCTTCCAATCAGCACCGGTGCGGCATGTTGTGTACTGCCGCAATGAGCGCAGGAGGCATCCGACAATAATTCAAGGTCTGAACGTACCTTCAGTGGTTCCCCTCCCGTTTTGCCCGCATAGGGTCCGGGCGGCTCCTGGCCCGCAACCCCTTGCCCATAACCGACACCAGGACTAACAAGCAATAAAATGCAGGCAAGCAAGACCACCCAAATGCCTGGGGGATATGCACACGCGCCGACATACAGCTTTATTTTACCTGAGAATGGTGGCATCATCGGGTATGACAAAGTTAAACCACGGACTGCTGGCCCGCTGATTGATCCGGACATCAGAAAACCTCAGCCGGTTCACGATGGAATCGCCTCCCGGAAGGTAATTGAACTCCGTAATGGTCATGGGCAGAACAAGTTCAGGGAAATGTTGATAATCAGAATAATAAACCCTTTTTACAAGATTTCTGGAGGCGTCGTAATAACCGGTGTAAATTGGCAGGTAGTCTTCATGCACCAGTTCAATTCGGTTGAACAGGTGATACATGGCCGGTGGCGGGAACCAGGATGTCTTGACCAGGTCCCCGATAAATTCCGTTTCCATCAGTTCAAAACCCATTTGCCTGAGTCCGAGGTCCTGCACCCTGCCGGAAAGGAAAAAATACACCAGGTTGTTTTCTGAGCTATACTCCATACTCTGGTCCCGGTAGACAGTGTTGTCACTTTCGTTGTAAATGGCCAGCTCCCCCCGGTTGTTGGTAACCATGACCTGCTCCACCGGCTTGGTATATCTGGTAATCAACCGGCCATTGCCCGATTCATAGAAAAGCCCGGCATGCACATCCACCCTCTTACCCCTTTGAAGGTTCTGGCTTTCCATTTGCAGCATAATGCGGTCAACACCCGCCGGCCGCAAGGCGGTAAAAAGCAATGCGGTCAGCAGCAACAATCCCCGGCCCAAAGCACGGGAGTGGATCTGGTATATCTGGTCCATAATAATTGGTCACAATATAATAAAAATCGTCCGGCCGTTCCGGGATATTACTTCCGCAGGATGATCCGGAACGTGGTTCCCCGGCCCGGCACACTTTCCTTTACAAAGAGTTTTCCCTTGTGGTAGGATTCAATGATTCGCTTACTCAGTGAAAGACCCAGCCCCCATCCCCTCTTTTTACTGGTGTACCCGGTTTTGAATATGGCCTTGAATTTGGATGGAGGAATGCCCTTGCCCGTATCGCTGATGTCAAGGACCACCTGTTTCTCACCATCCGTCAGCTCCAGTGCAATATCGCCCTTTCCATCCATGGCATCCACGGCATTCTTTATGATATTCTCGATCACCCAGCCGAACAGATTGGCATTGAACGGCACCATGATCCTGGAGTCACTGCTTACCACCACCATATGCACTTTGCTGGAGGTGCGCATCTTCATGTACTTCATGATCTCCTGCACCGTGCCCACCAGGTCCTGCTCTATCAGGCTCGGGGCCGAACCAATCTTGGAGAAGCGTTCCGTGATGTCTTCCAGGCGGTTCAAATCCTTCTGGATCTCTCGTATGGTTTCATCATCCACCCCCTTGGCCTTTAACAACTCCACCCACCCCATCAGGGAAGATAATGGCGTTCCGAGCTGGTGGGCAGTTTCCTTTGACATCCCGACCCAAACCATGTTCTGTTCCGCATTCCGGGCCAGGCTGAACAGGATGTAGGAAACCAGCAGGAATATCCCGATTACCATGAGCTGTGCGATGGGGTAGTACCTAAGCTGGGTGATCAGGAAGGAGTTGGTATAATACACATAAGCCTTGCCGTAGGTTGGCAATTCAATGGTGATGGGCGGGTTTTTTTCCGACATGGATTGAACAAGCGAGGCAACAGCCAGGGAATCAAACCGGTCCAGGTCATTGATGTTGCCGTAATCAATTAATTGTCGCCTGGTACTGTCCACAACCAATACCGGGATGTTGGCTGAACTCACCACGATGTCTGAAATAAACGAATCCACCAGGTCATCCAGCACATCCTTCAGGTCTGTAAAAAGCTTTGAATCACGATAGTATATGTATTGCGTTGTTCTGCCCACGGCAAAGGGGATTGGCGGATAGTCAGAAAAATACTCCCAAAGCTCTCCCTCCAGCCGCCTTTCCCCCCTGAATCGCTCATCCAGGTTCATGCTGTTGTACACGATCCCATCCTCATCCACCAGCAATACCGGTATGGTAGTGTTTGATCCCAGCACCTCGATGATAAAATTCAGCTCCCCGGAACTCTCGGCATAATTCAGTCGGCGATGCACCTTGGCCTGCAATTCCACCCGCTTGCGCTCCTCCTCCCTTATGTTCTCGAAAAACTCCTCGGTATATTTTACAAGGCTTGCCCTTTTCTGCACGGCATCCGCCCACAGCTCCACCTTTCGCCGTTCATCCAATGTGAGTTTTTTCACCAGGATGTCGGTATAATACAGCGAGGCAGCAACGATTATGGCCGCAAACACCAGCAGCAGCAGCTTCCACCTTTGCTTGCGGGCAGAGAAGTCAAAACCGGATATTTCCCTTAAAAGGTTCAATGGTTGTTGTATTAATTATTGTCGGATGCTTCGGTTGCCACCCGGGCGTAACTTCCGTGCATGACACCAATTGATTTCAAAAGTAGAAAATTACCACAAAAATAAATAAGCCGATGGGCAATTTGCGGTCATAAGTGTTATTTTTGTAAAGTTGTTAGCTAAACGGATTAATTGCATAAAGATTACACATGACATTCCTGAATACAGTTATTACCTGGTTTTTCAAGCAGCGGATCCCGCAGATCGAACACTTTATGTCCAATCCGGTCGAGGTACAGAACGACATCCTTATGAAGCTCGTCGATGAGGCTAAAGATACGGAGTGGGGGAAAAAATATGGGTTCGGAAGCATCAAAAATTACAAGGACTTCGCCAGCCAGGTGCCCATACAGGAATATGATGACCTGAAACCCTATATTGAAAGGCTGATCCGGGGGGAAAACAACATCCTGTGGCCCACCGATATCAAGTGGTTTGCCAAATCATCCGGCACGACCAGCGACAAAAGCAAATTCATCCCACTGAGTTTTGAATCCTTGCAAGATTGCCATTACAAGGCCGGCAGGGACGTGCTCTCGATCCACTGCAGGAACCATCCCGAGACAAATATTTTCGGGGGCAAGGGGCTGGTAATGGGCGGCAGCCACAAAGTCAGCGAGATAAACAACAATGCTTACTTTGGTGACCTCTCTGCCATATTGCTGCAAAATTTCCCATTCTGGGGAGAATTCATGCGGACGCCGGACCTCTCGCTTGCCCTGATGGAAAACTGGGAGGAAAAGCTCGAAAAGATCGCACAGGCAACCATCCCTCAGAACGTGACCAGCATCAGTGGGGTGCCTTCCTGGAATCTCATTCTGCTAAAAAAAGTCCTGGAGGTCACGGGTCGCAGCAATATCAATGAGGTATGGCCCGAACTGGAGCTGTTCATCCACGGCGGGGTCAGTTTCGTGCCATACCGTGAGCAGTTCCAGAAGCTGATCCCATCCAAAAAGATGGTCTACCTGGAAACCTATAACGCCTCCGAGGGATTCTTCGGCATACAGGACCAGCCCGGCTCGGACGAAATGCTGCTGATGCTGGATTACGGCATCTTCTATGAGTTCATCCCCATGCAGGAGCTGGAAAATGAACATCCCGCAGCACTCACCCTGGAAGAAGTGGAAACCGGCGTGAACTATGCCATGGTGATTTCCACCAACGGGGGTCTTTGGCGTTATATGATCGGTGACACCATCCGATTTACCAACCTCTCCCCTTTCCGTATCGTCATCTCGGGGCGCACCAGGAATTTCATCAACGCATTTGGCGAGGAGGTCATTGTAGACAATTCCGACAAGGCCCTTGATGCAGCCTGTAAGGAGACCGGAGCCATTATCAGCGAATATACGGCAGCACCCATCTTCCTGAACGACAACAATGCCGCTGCCCATGAATACATTCTGGAGTTTGAAAAGGAACCCGGCGACCTGCAAGCCTTCGCAAAGGTGTTAGACAAGGAGCTTCAGAACCTGAACTCTGACTACGAGGCCAAGCGGTCGGCCGACCTGATGCTGCACGAACCAAAGCTGACAAGTGTTCCCAAAGGCACCTTTTTTAACTGGCTCAAGTCCAAGGGAAAGGTTGGTGGACAAAACAAGGTTCCCCGCCTGTTCAATGAGCGAAAATATGTGGACGAGATCCTGGAATTCATAAAATAAACCCCTCAATTATGCACATTGCCATTGCCGGAAACATCGGTTCAGGGAAGACCACCCTGGCAGGCCTGCTTTCAAAACATTACGGATGGGAAGCCCATTACGAAGATGTAGAGACCAATCCTTACCTGAACAA
>SLNU01000008.1 GCA_007132865.1 Bacteroidales bacterium
CCTCGGCGGCGGACTTCTCCCTGGCCAGATCCAGCTGGGAAGGGGAGAGGTCAACACCCGTCACATCATATCCCCTCCTGGTCAGTTCTATGGCGTGCCGGCCGGTTCCGCAGCCCACATCAAGTATCCTCGCCGATTTGTTGAAAGCAACTTCCTGTTCAATGAAATCGCATTCCCCCCCGGTGCCCTGGACAAAGTTTTCCTTATCGTAGGTTCGGCTGTAATTTTCAAACAACGCTTCGTACCATTTTTTCCCCATGTTTTCTGTATATAAGTGATTTCGCAAAATCAGACCGGCAAATTTGGGGATAGATTTCTGGAAAAACAACAAATATTATAAGAATCCGAATGTATCTGATGAAAAATAAATGCGCAAACTTTGCAAACGGAAACAGCAAAGGGTCCTTATCCGGGAAAGGTGTCCGTTAGCGAACAAAAAGGGCCGTTGTCGAACACTTTTTTGTCGGATGGGCCGGTAGCACACTGCCCTAAGTTTTCTAAATAATTGAAATACAGCAAGTTGAAAATTGTGGCACGGGTTTAGTGTACTACATGAGTAGAACACTAAACCTAAAAATATATAAGTCATGAAAAAAGCAATCGCAATCTTCGCCCTGATTTTGATCACCGCATCCGCAAGCCATGCATTCAACCCGAAAGGCATGCTGAACTTTACCGACCTGAAAGGCCGCACACTGAGCATGCCGGTCATGCTCGAACAAGCTGTTGAAGAGGAGCTTCCCTTTGACGCCGAGGCAGTCTTCCACGAGGCAATCCAGGAACAAATAAGCCGTGTCATCGACATTTCCGGGATGATCAAGCCTGAACCCGAAGTGGATGACGTACCCCAGGCCTTAAGGCATATCATCAGGAAGTAAGCACACTTTTACCCCACGAACTTTCCATAATGTTGTTGGTTTGAGTAAAAAAGCGGGCCCGGACATTCGTCCGGGCCCGCTGCTATTGCATATGTTCGCACGGTCAGTTATTACTTTACCGACCCCTTAGGGCAGGTGCACGCCGGTCTTCCGGTTCCGGGGTCACGGGTACCAGGGCCGGTTGTTCTTCCAGCAGGCGCAAAGCTTCCTCAATGGCACGCTCAAGCTGTGGATCCACACCCCTTGCCAGCTGTGCTGGATCGTCCACAACCGGGATGTCGGGATCCACACCGATCCCCTCTGGGAACCAGGTGCCGTCCGGGTCGTACATCCTGAATGTAGGCACGCTGACCGAGCCGCCATCAATCAGGGCAGGTGCCCCGGTAATGCCGATCAGTCCGCCCCAGGTGCGTTCCCCGATCAGGGGTCCGAGTCCGCGTTTCCTAAAATAGTCCGGGAAGGCATCCCCGCCTGAACCGCTCCAGCCGTTGATCAGCATGACCTTCGGACCAAAATGGGCGTGGGGTGGCCATTGCCAGTCCTGTCCGGTACGTACGTTCCAGTACACCAGCGGATTTCTGTCAAGCAACTCAATGAAGCGATCCGGGATCTGTCCGCCGCTGTTGAAGCGCTCGTCGATGATCAGCGCCTCTTTTGTGAACTGGGCCTGGAACATGCGGACCAGCTCGTTCTGCCCGGGGACCCCGGTGCTCGGCACATAGATGTAGCCAACGCGGCCATCGGTGGCTTCCTCCACCCGCCGGCGGTTCTGCTCGATCCAGTCCAGGTTGCGCAGCCGGGCCTCACTGCCCATTGTTTCCACCAGCACCTTGCGGGAGCCGGTCATGCGGGGCTGGCTGTTCACCGTCAGTTCCACGGTCTTCCCTGATAGTTCCTGGAATGCGGCATATGGCTCCTGGCTGGTATCCATGGGTACCCCGTTCACGGCCAGCACATAATCTCCTTCACGAATATCCACACCGGGGCGGTCAAGCGGTGAACGTACCTCGCTGTCCCACGGGGCACCCCTGACGATCCGGCTGATGCGGTAGGCCCCGTTTTCAACCGTCCAGTCCACACCCAGGTATCCGACCCCGATCCGCGGTCCCTGCTCCAGGTCCCCGCCGCCGCGGTAGGTATGTGAGGCGTTCAGTTCGGCGATCATTTCCCCGATCAAAAAGTTCACATCGTAGCGGCTGATGGCATCGTCAAGCAGGACCATATACTGGTCGCGGACCTCCTCCCAGTTTACCCCATGCATGTTCGGGTCGTAAAAATAATCCCTAAAAATGCGCCAGGCATCCAGGTAGATCTGTCGCCATTCCTCACGGGGATTCAGGGTCATTGTCATCTCTGAGGTGCGCAGGGTCTTGCTCATGTCCTGCCGCTCCGCCACGTTGATGACCGACATGCGGCGGTCTTTCCAGACCAGCAGCTTTTTGCCGTCGGCCGACAATTCAAAGCCGTTCACATCGTCGATGATGGTTTTTTCCTCCCGCTCCTTCAGGTCATAAAACATCAGCGGGCGCTTGTTGTCTTCCGAGCCGGTATTGGGGTTGCGGTGGAAGATTAGTTTCCCTTCCACAGCAGCCATGCCACTGTAATTGCCGGCCCGCATGGGAAGCACTACGGCACGGTGTTCCAGTCCGTCGAAGTCGATGCTGGTTCCCTTGCTTTCGTCCTTGTCATTTTTCTCATCCTTGTCATTTTCCTTGTCCTTTTCATCATCCTTTTTCACGGCCACCTCATCGTTGCGCGGCGCCAGCGGGGATGCCACGTCCTTCGTCAGCGGAAGGGCAAGAATCTGTGTCATGTTGGGGTAGATCCAGCTGTTGTCGATGGAGCTGTACTGGGGGGAAAAGTTTCTGTTTGACTGGACGTACAGGTATTTCCCCTCCGGGTCGAAGACCGGAGTCGAAGTGCTGTAAAAGTCGGATGTTGCCCGGTGCAGGCGGTTGGATTGGGTGTCGAACAGGAACACCACCCCGTTGCGGTTGTTTACGGCCCTGGCATAGGTCAGCCAGCGGCTGTCGGCCGACCAGTTGAATAGAAAACCCTGCAGCCCGCCGTGCGTAAGCCAAAGGTCCTGGTCGATCCTGGTGACCGCCCGGCTGGCGACCTCCATCAGGTAGATGTGCTTGTCCTGATCTATAAATGCCAGGCGCTTGCCGTCGGGTGACCAGGAAGCCTGGTAGCGGTAACCCGGTCCAAGCTCAGTCAACTTCACTTCCGGTCCGGAACCCTGTTGATCGCGCATGTACAAGTCATACTCCCCGTCCCGGTCGCTCCAGTAAACAATCTTCTCGCCGTCTGGCGACCAGGAAGGATAGCGTTCGGCAATGCCAGAGGTGCGGGTAAGGTTGTAAACCACCCCATGTTCGGCCGGCACAGAGAAGATTTCGCCCCTGGCTTCAAAGAGCACCCTGTTGCCATCGCGGCCGAGTGAGAAGGATTGAATCATCCGTTCCACGTTCACCACCCGTTCACGCAGGGTGGTGTTGTCTGACACCACGGTGATGCTTACTTCCTTCCAGGTTTCGCTGCCAAGGTCCATTACATAAAGCCTTCCCCCGGCCTCAAACACCATATGATCCGGTCCGATGGACGGGAAGTAGATGTCGTAATCGGTGAATTGTGTCACTTGGCGGAAGGACTTGTTGTTCAAGTCGTAGGCCCAGATGTTGTATCGCTTGTGGTCGTCGCGGTCTGAAAGAAAATAAAGGGTGTTGCCGTGCCACATCGGGTGGGCATCGTTTGTGAAGGATCCGGTGATGTTCTCTGCCTCCATGGTTTGCAGGTTGAACAGCCAGATATCCGGGACCATACCCCCTTCATAGCGCTTCCAGGTCCGGAAGTCACGGGTCTTGGGCATATAGGCAAGGTACTGTCCATCAGGCGATATTGATCCGAACTCCCCGTATGGGACGGGCAGCCTTTCGGCGGGACCTCCGACAACCGGAAGGGTGTACATTTGGTTGAAGCGGTTGGTGCCGCTCTTGCGGGAAGAAGAAAACAGCACCTTTTTCCCGTCAGGGGTCCATCCCAGGGCACGATCACCGGAACCATGCCAGGTAAGCCGCTTTGGCGTTCCCCCGAGGGTAGGGATTACATACACCGAATTGGTGCCGTCATAATTGGCTGAAAAAGCGATCTTGCTGCCATCGGGTGAGAACCTCGGGAACATATCCTCCCCCGGGGAAGTGGTCAGCCGTTGTGCCAGTCCGCCGTCCTTTTCAACCACCCAGATATTCCCGGCATAAACAAAGGTGATGTGTGTGGCCGAAACATCCGGATGCCGGAACATCCGGGCGTCCAACGGCTTGATGTTTACTTCCTGGGCGTTTGCCAATAGGGAAAGGCCCAGCATGGCCGTGCTAACCAGCAGGCCAAGAAACAGTCTCATTTTCATGATGCATTGATTGGTGAAACGAATATTTAAAGGAACCAAATTTCGCGGAAATTGTTACAAAAAACAACCCGGATCATTATTTCCCCCTCTTTTGAAGTTAAACCAGCTGAAAACAAGGTTAATGAAAGGTTAAAACCGCTTGGTGTTTCCATGATAGTGGTAAATTTGGGAAGTTCAACGCTGTTAACACCATGCCAGATGACCAGAAAAAAGTATAAGGGTTTTGTCGGATTGATGGGCGTAAGTGTTCTGCTCCTCATTACCCTGCAACTGCTGTGGCTGAACACGGAATACCGCTCGGCGGCCGATTCCTTTAACCGGGAGACCAACCTGTTGTTCCGGGCATCGGCCCGTCATTTGTCTGATTCGCTGTTTTTCAGCCGATTTAGGATATCATATAGCGGGGATTCTGTGTCCCTGCAGGCCGGTATGCCTGAATTCCCGGGGGAGTGGGTCCGGAATAGGGATTTGGCGCCAATAGCTACGGTAAGGGACAGTTTGATGAAAACAGAGGTAAGCAGGATCGACCTGGAGACCGACACGGCAGGTGCAAACCCCTTGACGATGCATATCAGCGTGATGGGATACCATGCCGACAGTCCGTTCGCATCCATGCCCAGGCATTCCAGGGGAAACTTAATGGATTTCCGGCAGATGATCGACCTGCCTCCGGATGAGGAACTGGCAGAGATCCTGGAGGTTTACTACCGTGAGGCGCTCCAGGAGAACAAACATTTTCAGGATTTTGAGATCATTTCCAGGGAAGTGGACTGGTTCCGGCC
>SLNU01000373.1 GCA_007132865.1 Bacteroidales bacterium
AAAGGAGGACCGCTTCAGGTTTCTGACCATCACGGGAAATATGGCCGGGCGCACATAATCCCTGAAGTAGTGCCTCAGGAACTCCTTTTGCTGGTCTGACAGTTGCTTCTCGTTGACAAGGTAAATGTTCTCGGCTTCCATTTCCCGGATCAAATCCCGGTGTATGCCGTCAAAGCGTTCCTGTTGCTTCAGGTTGATCTTGTTGATCTTGCGCAGGACCCTCTCGGGGTTGTCTTCCAACATCTCTGGTTCTGAACGCTGTATGTCAGCCAGCCGCCGAACGGTGGCCACCCTTACCCGGAAAAACTCATCGAGGTTGTTGGAGAAAATACCCAGAAACCGCAAGCGCTCTATTAGCGGTAAGCGCTCATCTGCAGCCTCCTGCAGAACCCGCTCATTGAATGCCAACCAGCTTATTTCACGGTTGATGAATTGGTATTTTTTCACGTTTCCAGCATCTTGGGCGTTATCAGGAAATCCACCTGCCTCTCTGCCTTCGGCAGCTCCTCCCATCTGTCAGTATTTATCGTGACGCACACCACCCCGGTTGTCGGCAGGTAATCGAGTTTTTGCTCCAAGAACACATTTGCCAGCTGGGTCATGGCAGGGTTGTGCCCAACAAGCATGGCCACATCCTTGTCGTTAGGCAAAGCCATGGCCAGGTCAAACAGCCCATCCGACCCATAATAATAGATATTGCTTTCTATCAGTATTTCATGGGCAGGGTAGCCCAGCACACCGGCAAGGATCCTGGCCGTCTCAAAAGCCCTGACCGCATGGCTCGATACGATCAGTCCGGGCTTGATCCCATTGTCAAGCAGGAATTCACCCACCCTGCCGGTACGCTCGATGCCCGTTTTTAACAGGGGCCTTTCCTGGTCTGCCAGACCGGGATGCTTCCAGGAAGATTTTCCATGTCTTACCAGCAGAAGTTTTTTTTCCATGTAACCAGATTTGGTGTACAGCTCAACCGGATTTGTTGAAAAAGTTTAAACGGATTTTACGTAACGGTATAGCCGATCCGGTGTAGCAGATCAATAGGAGAACAGCGGAAAGCCGCTCATCAGGGCATTCACCTTTCCCTTGACCCCTTCAATCACCTTTTCGTCATCGATGTTGGAGATGACCTCATCGATCAAATCCACGATCTGTACCATATGCGCTTCCTTCAGTCCCCTGGTTGTCACTGCCGGGGTTCCAATACGGATCCCGGAGGTCTGGAACGGGGAGCGGCTGTCGAAGGGGACCATGTTCTTGTTGATGGTGATATCGGCCAGCACCAGGGTGTTCTCCGCTTTCTTGCCGGTAATCTCCGGAAATTTCGACCTGAGGTCAATCAGCATCAGGTGGTTGTCTGTCCCACCCGAAGTCACGTGGTAGCCTTTGCCGACAAATGCCTTTGCCATGGCCTGGGCATTCTTCATCACCTGCTGCCCGTATTCCTTCCAGGATGGGCTCAACGCCTCCCCGAAAGCCACGGCTTTGGCTGCGATCACATGTTCCAGGGGTCCGCCCTGCGTCCCGGGAAACACCGCACTGTCAAGCACGGCAGACATCATTTTAATGGCACCCTTGGGCGTTTTCTGCCCCCATGGGTTTTCGAAATCCTTGCCCATCAGAATCATTCCGCCGCGGGGACCCCTCAGGGTCTTGTGGGTGGTCGTGGTGATGATGTGGCAATGCGGCAAGGGGTCGTTCAACAATTTCGCGGCAATCAGTCCGGCCGGATGGGCAATATCTGCCAGCAGGATGGCACCGATGTCATCAGCAATCTGCCGCATGCGCTTATAGTCCCAGTCGCGCGGATAGGCCGAAGCCCCTGCGATGATCATTTTGGGCTTCTCTTTTTTGGCCACACGTTCCATTTCATCATAGTCGATGGTACCGGTTGATTCTTTCACCCCGTAGGCCACCGGACGGTAAAGGATGCCCGACAGGTTCACCGGGGCCCCGTGCGAAAGGTGCCCACCATGGCTTAGGTCCAATCCCATAAATGTATCGCCCGGTTGCAGGCAGGCCAGAAAGACCGCTGCATTGGCCTGTGCACCGCTATGCGGCTGTACGTTCGCCCATACGGCTCCGAACAGTTCCTTCGCCCTGTCAATGGCCAGTTGCTCTGACTGGTCCACAATCTCGCAGCCGCCATAATAACGCCTCCCCGGATACCCTTCCGCGTATTTGTTTGTCATCACGCTTCCCATGGCTTCCATCACCTGTTCGCTGGCAAAGTTCTCTGATGCGATCAGTTCCACTCCGTGCATTTGCCTCAGACGCTCCTGCTCAATCAAATCAAAAATCTTATGGTCTCTTTCCATCACTATGTTTTAAATTATTGAATGTTGAATGCTTGAATCGAATTTCAAAATTAATCATAATTTGCCACATGGGAGCGCCTTCAATCCATTCAAAGTAAGGCAAAAATGCTATTTTTACGCCCGAAATCAGTCTTACCAACCAACCCATTTAACACCATGCTTCGTACTTTTGTTTTCATTCTGGCCCTGATGTTTTATGCTCCGGGGCTTTTTGCCGGCGAAAAGATCGTCATCCCACGCTGGCTTGTCATTGAACCCGTAGAGGTGGATTACCCGGCTTTTCACGAAGTCGAGAACACCCAGGGGAAAGCATTTTCCGACAGGGATCTGCTTGGATTTGAATTTATTGACCTTACCGGCTATTATCCTGCAGAAGGCCTTCGGCTGGATTGGGCCGGCGGACAGCATCGGATGTGGACAACTGGCCACACGGATGAGAACGGATACCTTGTTCTGGGCGGGGAGGAAGCTCCCGGCAAGCCCCAGCTTGTCTACCTGGCCGCTTATATCCGTGCCGACCGCTGGATCAGCACCCAGCTGGAGATCAAGAGTCCCTATATGCTGGAGGCCTGGCTGGATGGCAAGCGCATAGGCACAAAAGCCTCCGTGGAGGAGGAAGAAAATACCATTGGGCGGGTATCCCAGCAACTCAAGCTTACCCGTGGCAACCACTTGCTGGTCATCAAGGCGCTCCGGCCTCCGAAAGACGGACTGACCTGGAAGGTGATGGCCAACCTGGAGGTCAAGGAGCCCTATGAAACGACAGACATCCATCCGGATATACAGCCCGGGACCATCAAGGACATTCAACATGTCATGGACGGGGTAAAGGTAAACAGCGTCAATCCCTCCCCTGACGGCTCCCTTTACCTGGTCAGTTACAGCCAGTCCCTGCCGCCCTCAGACCAGTCAGAGAGCTGGACGGAGGTCCGAAGTTTTACCAACAACCGCCTGGTCCACTCATTCCGCCACGCCAGGGTTTCCCGCCTGGGCTGGCTGCCCGGGACCAACGCCCTTTCCTATACCACGGTGCGGGACGGAAAAACAACCATCCACTGGCACCATATGGAGACCATGGAGCAGCGCGTCATCGCGGAAGGCATGGAGAACCTGACCGGACTGCGGTGGTCACCCGATGAATCCTTTATCATTTACAGCGTCCGGGAAGAAGGGAGCGGTGCGGATGCCACAATGCGCCAGGTACTGGGCATGCAGGACCGCCCGGGGCACTGGCGACACCGAAACTTCCTTTTTATGCTGGACGTGGCCTCCGGTGTCAGAACCCGACTGACACACGGGAACATCACCACCAACCTGCATGACATCAGTCCGGACGGAAAACAGATCCTGTTCAGCCAGAGCCGGCCCGATTACCAGGAACGGCCCTACTCCAAGCACGACCTGATGATCCTGAACCTCCAGAACCTGGCGGTCGATACCCTGCTGGCCAACCAGCGCTGGGGGGTCTCCGCCTCCTGGTCACCCGATGGCAGGCAGCTGCTGGCGACTGGCGGACCCTCAGCATTTGATGGCGCAGGCTTAAACGTACCGGCAGGCACCATCCCGAACAACTACGACACCCAGGCATACATATATGATTTGGGGACCCGCACCGCAAAGTGCATCACATTTGATTTTGACCCCTCCGTTTCCTCGGCCAGGTGGCATCCGCAGACCAACCAGATTTTCCTGTTGACCGTGGATGAGGACTACCAGCGGATTTACAGCTACGACCCACGCAGGGAACGCTTTTCGCTGTTGGAA
The DNA here is from genome assembly GCA_007132865.1 of Bacteroidales bacterium. The sequence goes on from SLNU01000373.1 coordinate 4,080, forward strand.
ACCGGTGTGGACTATGCCGCGGGGATCAACTTTGCCGACAATGCCCCGGTGCTGACCTTTATGGGCAACCAGACCAATGCCCCCCGCAAGGCTTACAAGGTGAACCTTCGCAACCAACGTGTGGAAGTGCTGGAAGATACGGAAAGCACGAATTATCGCCTGGTGGCTTTTGGAGAAACCGGGAACTGGGACTTTGTGGCCTCCACCGGGGTCGAGGTAAAGGGCAGATACTATCTGCCACCTAACTTTGACCCGGGAAAGAAATATCCGGTCATTGTTTACTATTACGGAGGCACCACTCCGGTCGGACGTACCTTCGGCGGGCGCTACCCGTTCAACCTATGGGCCGGTAACGGCTATGTCGTTTACGTGCTGCAGCCCAGCGGGGCCACCGGATTCGGACAGGAGTTCTCTGCCGCACATGTGAACAACTGGGGAATCACCGTGGCGGATGAGATTATCGAGGGCACCCAAAAGTTCCTTGAGGCACATCCTTTCACCGATGCGGATAGAGTGGGTTGCGCCGGCGCTTCTTACGGCGGGTTCATGACCATGCTGCTGATGACCCGCACCGACCTGTTTGCTGCAGCCATTTCACATGCCGGGATTAGCTCCATCTCCAGCTACTGGGGAGAAGGCTACTGGGGATATTCCTACAGTGCAGAAGCCACGGCCGAAAGCTTCCCCTGGAACAGTCCGGAGATCTATATCGGACAAAGTCCGCTCTTCCATGCCGACAAAATCAATACGCCACTGCTGCTGATCACCGGCGACAGCGATACCAACGTGCCCCCCGGAGAAAGCATTCAGTTGTACACGGCACTGGAAATCCTCGGCAGGCCGGTGGAACTGATCCTCGTAAAAGGAGAGGACCACCACATAGTTACCTACAGCAAGCGCATCCAATGGCACAATACCATCATGGCGTGGTGGGACAAATACCTGAAGGATCAGCCCCAGTGGTGGGAGGACCAGTACCCGCCGAAAAA
>SLNU01000167.1 GCA_007132865.1 Bacteroidales bacterium
AACCTTTACGCGGTGGAGGGCATGAACCATAAGGAGATCGGGGAGGCCCTGGGGCTTTCTGAGTCCACTTCCCGCTCAAACCTGTCCAGGGCAAGGGCCCTGTTGCAGGAGAAAATTAAAAAGGAAGTACGCCTGTCAGATAAGGCAGTTTAATTTAAGTCATGTCAAACTGGGATCTTTTTGATAAGGAAATACGGCAGCGGTTCGAAAGTTTCGAACCTGAACCGCCTGCTGCCGTATGGTCTGCCATCGAGCAGGGCCTTGTCACATCATCCCCACACAGGATTCTCGCCCCCTGGGTTTACAGGGTGGCTGCGGCCATTGCGGTTTTGGCAGTGACGGGCTTTTCATACCTCTATTTTGTTTCCGGTGACCAGTATGTAAGGTCCCTCGCGGATCAAAGGGTGCCTGCAGAGGTTTCCGATCCGTCAGTTGCCACACTGCCGCCTTCGGGGGATGTTGCCGTACCAACTGACGCTCATGTGCTTGCCGAAGCGGAAACCGTTTCCGGTTCAGCCGTAGGCGTGCCGGCTGGAATGGGGGGAGCAATTGCCCGGGTGCCCGGACAAGCTGTGGCTGAAGCTGGAACAGCTTTCGCGACGGATTTTCTGGCTGAAAACCAGCCCCGGTTTATGAATGGCATTGTGCCGGTTCTGGCATCCCATACGCATCCTTCGATGACCGTCCGCAGTACAAGCGACATTTGGAGCCACACAGACCTGCTGGCATTTACACCTGCCGCGTCTGCCAATGAGGGGGTTTTCTCCCTCGGGGCATTTCTTGCGCCACAGTATAACAATCGCAGGATTGCCAATGGAGGCGGACTGGCTTCATCGGGTGTTCCGTTTTCCTCGCTTGAGCAGGAAGCTTTAACGTATAGTTTCGGACTCATCGGTTCGATAAGGCTCGGCAAGCGCCTGACGGTACAAACGGGAGCCACCTATCTGAATGTGGCTCAGGTGGTCAAGGACATCAACGCCCTGGCGCACCCGGAAAGAATGGAATTTTATGACCCCAATGAGTTGCCGGACTTTGGCCATCCGCAAAATATCGCCACCTCGCTGGGTACAATAAACTTCAACGATGCCACCCTGTATTTTGAAGACCTGGGATCCAACCGCGTGGAAACCACCAAATGGCCGCTGGACATTCCCGAGCCCAAATTGCTGGAGGCCCTCGGACTTGGATTGACGCAGCGTTTCAGCTTTGTGGAGGTGCCGGTCATTTTCCGCTACACCCTTTATGAAAGACAGCTTGGCCTGCATCTTAAGGCAGGGTTTGCCGCAAATTTCCTGGTGAACAATGAGGTCCTGCTCGTTTCAGATACACACAAGGGGGTTGTCGGACAGACTGCCGGACTGAGAGACCACTATTATTCCGGGATCGGCGGATTGGTTGTGACCCTTCCGCTCTCACAAAGAATGCAGCTTTTCGTAGAGCCCACGGCACAGGTATTCCTGAACCCGATGGGGCGTGAAGACAGCACGACCGCTTCCACCTTAAAGGCCTTCCCCTATAATTTCTCGGTTTACTCCGGATTGGCTTACCGCTTCTGATCTGCTTGTCCGGGATTAAGGCATTCTGCCCACCGGCATCAGGTATAGCACCCGCAATTCATCATCCAGATTCAGAATTTCTTCCACCTCTTCGTCACGGTATGCCCCGATAACCACCGTTCCAAGGTCCAGCGCAGCGGCCTGCAGGTGGACGTTCTGGGAGGCATGCCCGATTTCATTGTGCACATAGCGGATTCCCCTTTCCCCATACCGACCGGTCGTACGATCAAAATCTGCCGCAAAGATCAGCACGGCGCCTCCGTCAGAGATCATGGACTGGCTGAGGCAGGCCCTGGCCAGTTCGGCAGCCGGTGCACCCTCCCTGAGGAACTCCAGTGCATTGTCGGCAGGCAGGTAGTGATAAATGCCTGCCTTGAGGCCTTCCACATTATTGACCATCAGGAATATTTCAAGCGGGAAAGTGGCCCCGGCAGATGGTGCCGTACGGAATCCCCTTTCGTTGGTAAAGCCCTGGGCCGACCACAGGAGTTGGGAGACCTCGGTTTGGCTTAGGGGCGCATCGCGATAGGAACGGATGGAGCGGCGCAGGCTGAGGGCCTCTGTAAGGCTCATGCCCCCACTGGTGGTTGGATCGGGAAGTGTGATCATACTGCCTGGGTTTAAATTTGAATAATCAATTGCCTCATTCGCATTTCCGGCAGCCGGGCCGGATGAGGGGGTGACCGTTCTCAAGCTGACAGCCAACACAATGGCCACAAGGATGACGAACCCGAATATGGCCAGGGCTTTTGCGTACTTCTTCATATCATAAAATTTTATGGGTTTGCAGAACAAAGATATGTTTTCCGTTAAACCTGTGGTGTTTTCTTTAATTATTAAGAATTATTAAAAATATTTTGGCCCGACAGGTAAATTTTTTAATTAAACTACCTTTGCGGGGCAAATCCTTAAATAGCATAGAGTTCCATGCATAAAATAACCAAGCATCCGATTATAGATATCAGGGAACGGCCCAAACAGACTTTTAAATACAATGGTGCCACAGTGGAAGGAGACCAGGGTTTTACCATTGCGGCCGCCTTGCACCAGGCCGGTTTTCCCATACACAGCCACAGCCTGAAAAACCGCAGTCGCAGCCTGGAATGCGGGATTGGGAAATGCGGGGCCTGTGAAATGCTGGTCGACGGGGAAGTGAAGCGGATCTGCATCACATTGGTGGATGGCGTAGGGGATGTGGCCGAGATTCCCCATGACTACGTGGCCAAAGCATCCGACTATAAGAAAAAGGAAGCCCTGACGGTTTACAAGACCGATGTGGTGATTGTGGGCGCGGGTCCGGCCGGCCTTGCCACCCGGGAGATTCTGAATGAGAACGGGGTGAGCAATATCGTGGTGGACAGCAACAGCGAGATTGGCGGACAGTTTAACATGCAGACGCATCAGTTTTTCTTTTTTGAGAAGGAAAAGAAATATGGCGGACTGCGTGGGTTTGAGATTTCCAAATTGCTGGCAGGCGACAACCATGACGGCATTGTACTGGACAGCACGGTATGGGATGTGTTCGAGGGGAACCGGGTGGCGGTAAAAAACTTCAAAACCCAGGAGATCTTTTATATCGATTGCCGGCATTTTGTGGTGGCCTCCGGGGCGGTGCCATTTTTGCCCACTTTCCACAACGATGACCTGCCAGGGGTGTTCACTGCTGCCGTGATCCAGAAAATGATGAATACCGAACTGACGCTGCTGGGCCGCAACGTGCTCACGGTCGGTGCCGGCAACATCGGATACCTTACCAGCTACCAGCTTACCCAGGCCGGGGCAAAAGTGAAAGCCATCATCGAGGCCATGCCCCATGAGGGCGGCTTTCCGGTCCAGGCCAACAGGGTGCGCCGCCTGGGCATTCCCATCCTGCTCTCGCATATGATTCTGGAGGCCCTTCCCAATGAGAAGGGAGACGGGATCCGCGGGGCGGTGCTTGCGGAAGCAAAGAATTTCAAGCCCATACCGGGTACTGAAAAGGTGATCGACGGCATCGATGCCATCAACATCTGCACCGGACTGATGCCCGATGATGCGCTGCTGGAAAAGGGGCGGGATATGTTCGGGCGCCGTTGCTACGGGGCAGGAGATGCCATACGGATCGGGGAGGGGACCAGTGCCGTATTGCGCGGAAAACAGGTGGCCTATGAGATCCTGGAGAACATGCAGCAACGCTATGACTATGACGAATACCTTCAGGTGTCAAAAGAATACATCGACTCCCAGCAACACCCGGTGAAAGTGATCGAAGGGCCCTATATGCCCGACGAAGCCCGTATGGACAAGCCGTTCGTGCTGATCGACTGCATCTATGGCTTTGCCTGCAACCCCTGTGCTTTCGCCTGCAAGTACGGGGCCATTACCAAATCCTCCACCAGCACCGTGCCGGCCATCGACTTTGAGAAGTGTGTCGGCTGCATGGATTGCGTATACCAATGCCCCGGCCTGGCGATCTTCGGCTACAACCTGAAAAAAGGCACATTCTTCCTGCCCATTGAATTCGATATGCAGGAGGGCGAAGAGGTGTACCTGGTTGACAACCATGCCAAAATACTAGGGGAAGGCAGGATCCAGCGTGTGCTGCGCAAGCCCAACCTGACCCATGTGGCCAGGGTACAGGCAGAGAACATGGACAGGGAAAGTCAGTTGCAGGTCAGGGGCTTTGTACCGAAAAGCGATTACCCCGAAAAACTTGCGCTCCTGCCGCACAGCGAGAAGGTCGACTCCGGCTACTTCATGTGCCATTGTGATGATGTGGGCTTCGAGGATGTGCTGGAGGTGATCGGCGACAGGAAATTCGTTTCCGTGGAGGAGATCAAACATACCACCCATTTGGGCATGGGCCCCTGTCGCGGCAAGCGCTGCATACAGCGTCTGAAGATGAATCTCAGACCCCTTGGGGTTCGACTGATCGGAGGGTCTACCCCCCGGGCACCCATGTCGAACCAGATCAGCATCGGGGAGCTTTACCCTTCAGAAGCACACAACAAGGTAATCACCCACCCAGCGGGCAGGCAAAGGCGCATTGTGGAGACCAGGGCCCTGATTGCCGGTGGCGGGATAGGCGGCAGCTCCCTTTTTCGCTTCCTGTCTGAGGAGGGCTATGAGCCGGTGATGATCAATTCCGGTTTCGGGGGCTCCTGGCGCAACATTGCCGGCGGGAGGCCGGTGTTCAGTCTGCCTGAACTTACAGATATCGCCCGCCACAACCTGGAGATGTTCGGAGAGCTTTCCGAAAAAGGGGAGATCGACTTCCGGCTGATCAACTATGTCACCTTTGCACATGATGAGGCCATGTACAAGGCCCTGGAAGAGTCCATGGCCTGGCAGAAAGCCGTCATGCTCAAGCCCGCCCAGTTCGCCAGTGAAATCTCCCCCTTCTTCAATGCCTCCAACGACAAATACCTGGCGGCCTTGAAAACCAGTGAATGCTGGCAGGCCACCCCTGGCAAGGTGATCGAGGTGCTG
>SLNU01000318.1 GCA_007132865.1 Bacteroidales bacterium
ATTTAATAACCATAAGTAAACACGGCAATGTAGGAGATAAATGGATAGATGATAGTAAAAAAGTATTCTCTGAAACTAACCCATTTGAAGCAGATGAAAAGTCTCTTGAAGAAAAGAATATAGACGCTATGAGACCTTTCGTATCTGATTCTATATTTGATAACTTTTAAAAACAATAAAAATGAGTGCAACATCTTATATAACTATAGACAGGGTTCTTGAAAGAGTTCATGATGAATATGGACTTCCTAATATCCATAAACATCAGGCTATGGAATGGGTAGTAGATACTCTACTTTTGATAGGATCTAATAAACTGTTAATAGATGAAGAGAAGGACGTACAGATAGTCGGAGGTAGAGCGTCCTTACCTTTAGGATTCTATGAGATTAATCCTGCAGGAGTTAGAGAGAAAGATACGGGTGTTTATCTTCTTCCTAGGAAAGGGAGCTTTAAAGTATCTGAGGAAACTCCAGAGCAATCCTATACTATAGTTATAGAGAACGGTGTAACTGTTGTATATGACTTTCAAGGTAATCCTTTAGATCCAGCACAACTTCCTACATCTGTAATATCTATAATACGTCCAGAGCTTGATAGAGAACGTTATGAGTATTTTATAAAGGATGGATGGATATTTACAGGAATACATAATACCATATTAGAACTATCCTATACGAAAATACCTATAGACAAAGGTACAGGAGAGTTATTAATACCAGAAGATGTCAAGATTATAAATGCTGCAGTAACTAACGTGGCTCATAAGTTAGCTAAAAGACTGTTTATAAAAGGACAGTTGGCTGAGAGAGTATATAATCTCATAGCAGATGATTACTATTTTGCTATAGCTTCTGCAAGAAGTGGTAGTAAAGTCCCATCAATCTCGGAAATGGAAGCTATAAAGAATAGATACCTAACACTATTACCAGTAATAAATCACCATGACTCAGGGTTTAGAGATAGCAACCTACCTGAGCAGTTAAATAGATAATAAATGGAGCAGTATGTCAGCACATATGAGGGAGGTATGGATAAAGAATCCTCTCCTACAAAGTTTCAGAACGATAGATATCTTCATGCTGAAGAGTTAAGATTTCTTGCTCATGAAGAAGGCAGGTCAGGTTCTTTCAGTAATCATGAGGGAAACACTCTTAGCTTTAATCTACCTTCTGATACAGGTTATATACATGGTCATGGGTTCTTAAGGAGTAAGTTAGTACTGTTTACAAGAAAATCTGGAGCTGACAGAATATATTATATAGATCTTACTCAATCACTATCTAACTTAAATAACTTTTTAAAGTTTGAAGGAGATCTTAACTTTGATTCTAGTTATCCTATAACAAAAGCTGTAGGTAACTATGAAACCCATAATGTAGAAAAAATATATTGGACAGACAATTATAATAGTGTAAGACACGCTAACCTGTCTGAAGATTTATCTGGATACACTACTGATAGATTTGAGTTTATACCCGATATTAATTTTGTTCCTGTAGGAATAACATCTATAGGGTCGGGCAACCTCAAGTCTGGAGTAGTTCAATATGCATATCAGTTATATAACCTTCGTGGGTCTGAATCTGGATTCTCTCCTGCTAGTAGTATAGTTAGCCTAACCCCGTCAGCTCTTACAGGTTCTGATTCTAGAGCTGCAGAGGGTGGAGATATAGGAACTAATTCAGGAAAGTCTGTATCTATAGATATTTCTATATCGGTTAACGAAATAAACAGATTTGATAGAATAAGAATATTACGCATACATCATGAAGATAGGTTTCTACTTCCTATAATAGATGTGATATCAGAACAGCATTTAACTTCTGACGTGCACTTTACAGATATGGGAGGGTTTTCTTTGGAAACTATTCCTGTAGAATTCTTTAGGGAAATAACTGCAATGATAAAGGCCGAAGATATATCTGTTAAGAATAATTACATGTTTTATGGAGGCATTACAGAAGAATATTTTGATATGTCTTTCTATGATGCTAGGGCTTATAGATTTACAGGAACTGGAGGAGGGCCTTATGTACCTATAGATAATATGGCAACAGTAGGTTCTGATACTATCATGTTTGACAGAACCATATTATTTCCAGAAACAGCTAGTGCTGGAATACCTGTTAACCCTGAACTTAAAGATTTATGGTATCATCAGGACGGTATTATATATTTTCTAGCTCCTTTAGATGGAGCAGCTATAAGCGGTAATACTATGGTAGCATTGTCTAACGCTACAGTTACGTCCAATAATACTGTAGAAGCTGTTATATCTTATAGTGAAGGGCGTATTACATTTAATCGTAATGTACATTCCAGAGATTCCATAATAAAAACAGAAGAGACCATTGATATGCCTCCTATGCATATATGGGACCCTGATGGTGGTGGGGGTGAGCTACCTATGGCTCATTTGCAGTCTGACAGTGGAGATCCTACCATATCATTAACACCCGGAGCTTGGAGTGTTCCTTCAACACATGACGCTATTAATCCATACAACAGGCTACCTGAAGATACTACTAATCCGAACGTTCTATGTAAATATCAGTCTGACGGTACGACTATGGGAGGTGAAGGACCTAACGTTAGGTATGAGTTTAAAACTAAATCTATACTTATAGATAATTCGGACTCAGATTACTTCTTTCATGCTCCTGTAGATGGTGACTCTTATACAAGTTATGCATCTCCATACATATCCTCACAATATGTGGGATATCAGAGAGACGAGATATATTCTTTTGGTATCATAGGATTTGATAATAAGGGTAGGCAATCGTTTGTTAACTGGATAGGTGATATAAGAATGCCTAAGTCTACAGATATGGGGTTTGAATTAATTACAGAAGTGCTTGGAGATATATTTGCTAATGTACTTTACCTTGAGTTTACAGTAACTAACCTTCCTAACGATGTTGTAAGTTACAAAATAGTTAGGTGTGAGAGAACCAGAAATGATAGAACTGTTTTAGACTCAGGTATTATGGGATCTGTAGGTAATGAAACTGCAGGTATTCAAGATCAATTTAGAGGTCCCTTCAGTAACATTAAGATGGGAATGAGTACTATAAATCCTGAAGATAACAGGCTGTACGAGTATATAACTCCTGAGACTAACTTCAATAAAGAGAATGTAATGCTCCTTACTGACTCTATAGAGATTACAGAGTATGGAACAATAACACATAATTATATAAGCCAGTTTCAAGACAGTCAATCATATTGGCAAGGGTTCTCTATATCTAAAGTGAAGAGTTATACTCCTTCAGTGCTGGCTTCAGAATACAGAGAGCTTTCTGATATACAGTTATTCACCACTAGTAATAATACAGAAAGCTTTGTAACTATTGATGGTATAAGATTAAAGAATCAGGTAAGACACGAAACTAACACAGAGGACTCTAACTATAAAGGTACTACGTTAGTTCTTAGAACTAAAGATCCAGTACCAGATCAGGATAGAAATCCAACCCATATCTTTAAGGCTAATAGAAAGCGTCATGTCTACCCTTATAATGGAAGTACTCATACTGCTAGAACTATTAGAACCTTTATACCATGTTCTGAAATGTATCCTGTTTCTCATACTGATCCTATTGATGTTTTTGGAGGAGATACATTTATAGAGTTCTTCGATTATCTTAGAGTAATATGGAATGGTGAAAGACCTGCTACAAAGCGGTACGGACAGGCAGTATACTTTCCTATAGAAACTTCCATAAATCTGTCCTTACGGTTAGATGGGAATTTGAATAAGATATATAATGGTATAATAGACCTAAGTACACAGAACCCTAATCAGCTATACATAGCTATGAAGGAGACTGCAGGGATACACTTAACTAAAGCTGTAGCAGACCCCTCTACTCCTGTATATTTTGTACAGAAGAGAGATTTGTATCAATATAACCCCGTATATTCTAAACCAAATAATGCTAAGGAGTACATAGCAAGACCATTCGATTTTGATCAGCTCAGTACTAATAAGTTTGATTCTAGAGTTACTGTAAGTGATAAAAAGATAAATGGAGAATTAGCAGATTCATGGACTAAGGTTAGATTTAATAACTTTATAGACCTTGATCCATCTAAAGGAGCATTAACAGCTATACAGAACATAGGAAACCACTTGTGGGTATTTCAGCCTAATGGTGTAGGTATCGTAGCAGTAGAGGAAAGAGAGCTTACACAGAGTACTAATGCTGGTATGTTAGTGTTAGGTACAGGGGGTGTATTATCTAGATATGACTACATTCCTGAAGTAGTAGGGTGTATGGATAAAAGGTCTATTGTGGTAACTAATGCAGGAGTATTCTTTTATGACAGGTTAAGAAACACATTTAACAGATTAGGAGAGAATACAGAAAAGACTTCTAAGATGTTAGGGATGCAGCCATATTTTAATAAACATGTAACTAACGCATCTTCACCCGTGATCTGTGGGTACAATGAGAAATACAATGAGGTATACGTAACCTATACGGACCCTTCGAATGGCTTTACACTCTCTCTCGACATCGGAACTAATACCTTTAGAGACTTTAAGTCTTTCGTACCTTCATGTTATATTATCGCAGAGGACTCTCTTTATTCTGTACAAACCCCTACGAGTACCTCGGTGTTTAAACATAATGCAGGTGCTATGTCTACTTATTATGGAACCACACACCCTAGTAAACTTACTCTTGTGGTTAATCCTGCAATGAAGACTATGTGTAGATACGATGTAATTAAATTTATTACAGATGTTCTTAATCACAATGGAGATACTTTACAAAAAACCTTTAACACGTTAAGAGCATACAATTCATATCAAGATACAGGAGTTATTGACTTACAATCACATAGTAAATTTAAAAGGAGAATGAGAACTTGGAGATTTAATTATCTAAGAGACATACATATAAAATCTCCCAGCTTGAAAGATTATTATCTAATAATAGAACTTACATTTAATAATAACG
>SLNU01000227.1 GCA_007132865.1 Bacteroidales bacterium
ATGTATGCATCGTCAGTTGCGGCCCAGATGGGTAATGGCAACTTCGTTTACGAGGGCCACTCAAGCTTCTTGGCGGTTCAACCTAGGCCAGGCGTTGTGTTTACATGGGAACTTTACAACGATGTAGAAGGTATAAACCTTGTAACGGTACCTGGCAATTGCATGGCCGACGAAGCCTATTTCATTGATGGAGTCAGTGTTGGTGACTCTGTTGAAGTTATGTGGCTGCGGTCAGGCTTTTACTACTTTAAGGTTATGGCCACAAGCAATTGCAGCAATAACCTCAAGCTGGGGCGTATGGAGGTACGCGAGTTCCCAGCTGCCGATATGCTAGAGCCCGAACCCGTTTGTTCGGGCGATACAGCAACGGTTACCATAGAACTGATAAAAGGTGCTAGGCCAATGGTGGTTACGGTATCTGATGGCAACCACACTTGGACCTTCGAGAATATTACCGAAACATTCCAAGACTTTCCGCTAATACCAACGCCCACTGAACCCGGCGATCACAGGTTGTGGGTTACTTCGGCCACCGACGTTTACGGTATGACCAACGACACCATTAGAGATCCGGTTATCTTGACAATTTATCCGTTGCCCCAATTAGAAACCATTCCGGCTTACGGTCCATTCTGCGTTTACGACGATCCAATTGTATTTAAGGAAACAGAAGGGGTGTTTACCTACAATGGAAACGTAATAACGGGTTGGGATCCAGCCAATCCAGGTTCGGGCATCCACAATGTTTATTACACATTAACCGATCCCGAAACCGGTTGCGTAAATTCATGGTTGATCGAGATAATTGTTTACCCGCTGCCCGATTTCGATTGTCCATCATACGGGCCATTCTGCCTAGGCGATGCTCCCATATTGTTTGGTGAGAAAGGTGTGTTTACTTATCAAGGTAATGTAATATATGGTTGGAATCCAGATACTCCTGGCACTTTCGTAATTAGATTCTTGTATATTGATGAAGAGACGGGTTGCGAAGACTGGTGCGAGTTTACCATTGAGGTTCACGAGGAGGTGATTGCCTATGCTGGCCTCGATCAAGTGATTCCAATACAAATTACCCCGTACACAACTCCATTTGAGGTTGTCGCAACCAGGCTCGAAGGCAATAACCCTTACCCGGTTAGTGGCGAATGGACACACCAACCCATTCCTTCAAACACCTTGACCCCGCTAATAGAAACTCCGTATGACTTCAATACTAGGGTAACGTGGTCTGGAATAACCAAGGGAGTTTATGTGTTCAGGTGGACTGTTTATAACATAGCCTGTCCAGACAACTACGACGAAATGACTGTTGAGCTAATTCCCATGCCAAACATCCCTGACGGCTTTACTCCCGATGGCGATGGCATTGGCGATGGATGGGTGATAACAGGATTGGAGCACTACCCAGACCATGTTGTTCGAATTTACAACCACTGGGGAACATTGGTTTATGAAGCTGCTCCTTACGATACTCCTTGGGACGGTGTTGCCAATTCAGGTCATGTAATTACCGGTAAAGGCCAAAAACTACCCGCAGGAGTTTACTTCTTTGTAATTACGCTCGAACAAGGCTTGCAGCCAATTTCAGGTGCTGTGCACTTATTCTATTAAAAGGACTTAAAATGAAAAACAATACGACAATGAGAAAAATTAAAGAGTTTTTTGCAGTAATTGCAGTTGTGTTTTTGGCCTTCAATGGCAAAACTCAGCAACTGCCAATGTATGGTCAGTACGTTTTCAACAGTACAATCATCAATCCGGCGCAAGCAGGTTCTAGCCATTGTGGTGTAATTGGAGTTCTTGGCCGACAACAGTGGGTGGGGATGGAGGGTGCCCCTCGAACCTATGCTGCTTATGCCAACATCAGATTACCTGCAAATCTTGGTATAGCAGGCGGCCTTTATCAAGACAATATTGGCAAGATAAAGGAACTAAACTTTCAGGTGGACGTTGCATACCACCTCAGGCTGTCTAGCACTTGGAATCTGGGCGTGGGAATAAGAGCTCAAACCTACGGAACGAGCATAGACTTGACCAACTTCCAGTTTTCTGACCCTTCCGATCCTTGGTATGGGGCAATTATCGAAAACAAGGTATTTTTTAATACCGGAATAGGTTTCTTGCTTTACAACCCATCAGTATTCATTGGGTTTTCTGCTCCCAAGATTTTGAGAAATAAGTTTGCCAACGATGTTTCACTTGGCGAACTTGCTTCTGAATTGCATTTGTTTACATACGGGGGAGCCAATCTTTCGGTAAACGAATACTTGGTTTTTACACCTAGCTTCTTGTTCAAGTATGCACACAAGTCTCCATTGCAAGCTGACTTGAATTTGGTTTTTGGATACAACGAAACGTTGGATTTCGGAGCAATGGTAAGGAGCGATTTTTACCGAGGCCTCGATGCAGTTGGTTTATTGCTAGGCATTACCCTGGGTCAATCGGTGCATTTTGGTTACAAGTACGAGTATCCGATGAACCATTTGAACTTGGTTGCAAGGCAAACCCACGAAGTGTCTCTAAGGTACAAGTGGTGTTTTAGGCGCAGGCATCAAACAGCCTCGCCAAGGTATTTTTTATAAATAGTTGCATTTTATTACTTTTTTATCTATTTTTGAGAATAACTTTGTATGGATGCAAGCCATAAAATTCATTAACTAATTTCAATTATGCAATTGTTTTGCAGAAATTTTTCGAAAAGATTCAGGCTTAGATGGCTTCAGGTTGCCATTATTTTGCTTGTTATCTTTACTCAAATCGCTGCACACTCTCTGTGGAAAAACCAGCGCAATAACTACGAGAACATCATTGGCGATGTGGGAGCCCTTCAGGAACCCGGGAAAATTATTTTCTTTTTCAACAGAGCCAACCTCCATTTTCAAGAGGCTCAGATGCACTTCAATGCCTATATGGTTGAAAAAAGAGACAGCCTTTACCAGATGTATCAAGAGTCGGTGAGGAAAATGAGCCTTAATCTTGACAGTCTCGATCAAGTTGCTCGACAAAATGTTAGTTTGAGAGAGCTTATGGAAGATCGTAAGGATTCTGAGTTTCAGATAGTTTACCTGAAAACCGCACTTGACTCCCTATTGAGTCAAGAGGTAACCACCCGTGCCCGCTTCTCAATAAGGGATATTTCTTTTCCCGAATTGGATAGCAAAGAGGTGCTTTCTTCAATTACGTACGATACCATTCGGACCGTTGACGAACCCGAAAGGCGTGGGCTGTTTGGACGCTTGGGGGCCGCAATTTCTGGAGAACAGGATGTTAGGAAGGAAGAGATTAAGATTACCGTAACAATGAATTACGACAACCAGCTTATTGTTGGAAGCTTTGAAGATCAAATAGCTCACGTACTTAATGCATCTGAAGAAAGATTCAAGGAGAGGATTTCTGAAATAAGACGAACTTACAGTAGGTTCAGAACTATGGACCAAAGGTTAATAAAAACGAATCAAAATATATTGGAAGTGGCCAACGAGTTATTTGTTGAATACAATCTGCTTTTTGCAGAGTTTCAAGACAAGCACAGGTCCAACCTCGGAATAAAGCTAGATCAGTTCAGAACGGAACAAGACAGGTTAAACACCGTTTTATTTGTGGTATTTATACTTGCAGGTGTTGTGCTGATTATTTTCCTTTTGAGAAACTTCAAGTACGAAAAGGCACTTGAAAAAGCCAATAAGACAATTGGTGAAAACTTACATGCCAAAGACAAGCTAATAAGCCTCATAAGCCATGATATTAGAACCCCCCTCAACCTCATAAGCATTTATTCGGGACAACTAAAAAAGAAATTCACCGACCTGGATAAAGTTGAAAAGTTTGAACTTCTGCAATATACGGCCAACAACTCTTTAATGCTTTCGAACCAAATTCTTGAGTTGGCAGCAACTGAAAATGCAGAGGTGACTCGGCAAGACACGCCAGCTAACATAAACGAAGTGTTAAAACCAATTTTAAAAACCTTAAACACACTTTCCGAAGAAAGCGGTAATAAGTTCGAGGTTGAATGCCAAGTGCCTGAAGATGTTGTGGCGAAAGTTGATGCTAGCAAGCTGTTCAGGTTGTATTACAATCTGGTTGGCAACGCAAACAGCTATACCAGAAAAGGTTTGATTAGGGTAAGTGTTTCTGTGGACGAAGACAAAGATGGATATGTTTTGAAATCTACTGTTGAAGATAATGGCATAGGAATTGATGAAAAATTCCTTGATAAGTTGTTTGATCCTTACAGCCAGGTTGAGCGTAAAGGCCAATACAACCATTTTGGTGTTGGATTAGGTTTATATCTTTGCAAGGAAATCGTAAAGCTTTACGATGGGAAGATCTACATAAAAAGTAAACTTGGCCAAGGAACAAGCGTAAGTTTTGAACTTCAGATAGATAAGGCTTCTTTAGCTTAAACGTAGTTTAACTGAACCTTACTTTACAGAAATGAATCAAATTATAAATAAAATACTAATTGCCGATGACCATGCCATTGTAAGGCAAGGAGTTGAAATGATTCTTTCGTCGAAGCTTGAAAACGTTACCTTTTTTCATGCAAGAACACTTACTGAAACTATGGAAACACTTGACAAGGTAGAATTTGACTTGCTGTTTCTTGATTTATACTTTCCTGATGGGAATAGCATGGGCTCTATTTGTAAGATTAGGAAAAATAATCCAAATTTAAGGATTGTTGTTTTTTCAGGAATGGAAGATGAGGTGTATGGCTTGCCAGTATTAAAAGCCGGGGCACAAGGTTTCATAAACAAGTTAAGTAGTCCTGAAATGTTGGAGAGTGCTATTGACAAGGTGCTTGCTGGCGAGCTTTGTTTTAGCGAGGCCACTTTGGCTGGTTTAAAGCAAAACCATACTTCCAATCCGTTTATTTCACTTTCTGAAAGAGAAATGGAGGTTGTAAAACTAATGGCGGAGGGTTACGGAAACCTTGAAATTTGCAATACACTTTCCCTGCAGAAGTC
>SLNU01000376.1 GCA_007132865.1 Bacteroidales bacterium
AGATGTTCAAGGAAGCCGAGCAAGGAGAAAAGGAGGTATTTATCGAGCGCACGGAGGAGGCATTGGACACGAAGGCATCCGTAATCGCGACCTCCTGTCCGTTTTGCATGACCATGATGACGGATGGATTGAAATACAAAAACAGGGAAGAAGAGATCAAAAACTACGACATTGCTGAACTCATTGCCCTTGCACTGGGGCCCAAACATTCATAAACCAAAAAAAATGGATAGCGTGAAAAACTTAAAAAGCGGTGAATTCCTGGTAAAAGAAATAGATGCCCAAGACGTATTTGTTCCCGAGGAGTTTGATGAGGAACAAAAAATGATTGCCCAGACCTGCAAGGATTTTATTGAAGCAGAGGTTTATCCCCGCCTGGACGATATTGACAAGGGAGACCGGGAGCTCATGAAGGAGATCCTGAAGAAGTCAGGAGAACTCGGACTCATGGGTATTTCCCTTCCGGAGGAAGTGGGTGGTTTCGGGCAGTCTTTCGTGACCCAGATGCTTGCCGCCGAGACGATCGGTGCCGGTTTTTCCTTCTCTGTGGCATTCATGGCCCATTGCGGAATCGGAACACTGCCCATTATGTATTATGGAAATGACGAGCAGCGGCAGCGCTATGTGACAAAACTGGCCACCGGAGAATTGCTTGGGGCCTATTGCCTGACCGAGCCAGGGGCCGGGAGCGATGCCAATTCAGGCAAATCCTCAGCCACCCTTTCGGAGGACGGGAAGCACTACATCCTGAACGGGCAAAAAATGTGGATCACCAATGCCGGTTTCTGTGACGCCCAGGTGGTGTTTGCAAAAATAGACAACGATCGCATCCTGAGCGCATTCATCGTCGACTCCAATATGCCGGGAGTGGTCATCGGACCCGACGAGCACAAGATGGGAATCAAGGGCTCATCCACGGCACAGATCTATTACAACGATGTCAAGGTTCCTGTGGAGAACCTGCTGGGAGCGCGGGGGGAGGGTTTCCGCATTGCCCTTAGCATTCTGCACATGGGAAGGATGAAACTGGGTGCCAACGTCATCGGTGCCGCAAAAAAGGCCATCACTGATTCGGTAAGGTATGCCAACGAACGCAAGCAATTTTGTGTGTTGATCTCCAGTTTTGGTGCCATCAAGCACAAACTTGCCGAGATGGTGATCCGCACCTTCGCACACGAATCGGCCATCTACAGGGTCAGTCGCGACATAGATGTGCTGATGGAAACCTATAAGCAGATGGATGGCTGTGACATTGGCAGGGCCTCAATTGATGCAATCAGTCACTATGCGGTGGAAGATGCCATCCTGAAGGTATACGGTTCGGAAATGCTTGACTTTGTGGTGGACGAGGCCGTGCAGATTCATGGCGGCATGGGGTATTCGGCCGAGACCAATGTGGAGCGCGGTTACCGGGATTCAAGGATCAACCGTATCTTTGAGGGGACAAATGAGATCAACCGGCTGCTGGTGGTGGATACTGCGATGAAACGTTCGATGAAGGGAGGATTTGACATATTCGGACCAGGGGAGGAGCTGTACAACAACCTGGATGCCATCGGCGACGGTGCAAACGAAGGGGAAACCTTCTATCAGGAGAAGCATCGCTATGTGAAGAACATGAAAAAGCTCGCGCTGCTTGCCATTCACGGGGCTTCCACGACATTTGGAAAGAAGCTGGTCAGGGAGCAGGAAGTGCTCAACAACATCGCAGACATCATCACCGAGGTATATATTTCCGAATCGCTTGCGCTCAGGGTGGAAAAGCTTGAAGGGATAAAAGGCGAGAGCAACGGGATGTACAGGGACATGGTCAGCGTATACATCTACGATTCGGTTTCCAAGGCCCGAAAGCTGGCACTGGATGCCATCCATTCATTCGCCCCGGAATCAGATTTTGATAAGCTTTCCGCAGCCACTGAAAGGCTTACCAGCGTCAAAGGGGTAAACGTCAAGGAAGCCCGCCGGCGCATCGCTGACAAACTAATCGAAGACAACCAGTACAGGTTTTAGCAGGGCTGATTCAGTTGACGGCCAATCAAAGCCCTGTCTTTAGGAGGCCTTTCCCTTGGGGGATTTCACCTTGGCGGTATCCTTGCGCACGGAGATCCTGATCTCCTGTGCCTCCTTGTCGAAGTCGATCTGGATGATGTCCCCGTCTCCGACCTTGGACCGGATGATTTCTTCTGCAAGCGGGTCTTCCAGGTATTTTTGTATGGCCCTTTTAAGTGGCCTTGCCCCATAAGAGGGATCCCAGCCTTTATCGGCTATGAATTCCTTGGCTTCGTCGGATAGTTCCACGGTATAACCAAGGTCAACAATGCGTTTGTACAGCTTGGCCAGCTCGATGTCAATGATCTTGAAGATGTGTTCTTTCTGCAGGGAGTCAAAGATTACCACATCGTCGACCCGGTTAAGGAATTCCGGAGCAAAGGCTTTTTTAAGTGCATTTTCAATGACGCTCTGGGAATATTCCCTGGTTGCGCCCTGCCTGGCCGGTGTATTGAACCCGACACCCATTCCAAAATCCTTAAGCTGCCGCGACCCGATGTTGGAGGTCATGATAATGATCGTGTTCTTGAAATCAATCTTTCGTCCAAGGCTGTCGGTCAACTGTCCGTCGTCCAGCATCTGCAAAAGCAGGTGAAAGACATCGGGATGGGCCTTTTCAATCTCATCCAGTAACAATACGGAATAGGGCTTGCGCCTGACCTTCTCGGTAAGTTGCCCGCCTTCCTCATAACCCACGTAGCCCGGAGGGGCCCCGATGAGGCGGCTGACAGCGAATTTTTCCATGTATTCGCTCATGTCGATGCGAATCAGGGCATCGTCCGAGTCAAATAAATGGTGGGAGAGGACCTTGGCCAGGTGCGTCTTTCCGACACCAGTCGGTCCCAGGAAAATGAAAGAGCCAATCGGCTTGCTCGGATCCTTCAGTCCGGCCCTGTTTCTCCGTATGCTGCGCACAACCTTGGAAATGGGCTCTGACTGCCCGATGACACTCTTCTCAAGGTCTTTCTCCATGCTGATGAGACGCTCACTTTCATTCAGTGCGATCCGCTGTACGGGGACACCCGTCATCATGGACACCACTTCTGAAACATTCTGTTCGGTAACCACCTCCCGGTGAAGCTGGCTTTCTTCCTCCCATTTGCGCTTTTCCTTTTCCAGCTGGTCCATCAGGTCCCGCTCCTGGTCACGGAATTTGGCCGCGAGTTCATATTTCTGGCTTTTGATGGCGTTGGTCTTTTCCTCACGCACCTTATCGATCTCATTCTCCACATTGATGACAGCTTCCGGCACCCGGATGTTGGTGATGTGCACCCTGCTGCCGGCCTCGTCCAATGCATCGATTGCCTTGTCGGGCAAGCAGCGGTCACTCACGTAACGGTCGGTCAGGTGGACACAGGCCTTTATGGCTTCCTCCGAATAGGTGACCAGGTGATGGTCTTCGTATTTATTCTTGATGTTGTTCAGAATCTCAAAGGTTTCCTCTGCGCTTGTCGGATCGATCAGGATCTTCTGGAATCGCCTTTCAAGCGCGCCATCCTTTTCAATATGCTGGCGGTATTCATCCAGGGTCGTGGCCCCTATGCACTGCAATTCCCCGCGTGCCAGTGCCGGTTTGAACATATTGGAGGCATCCAACGAACCGGAAGCTCCTCCGGCACCCACAATGGTATGCAGTTCATCGATGAAAAGGATTACATCCTGGTTCTTTTCCAGCTCATTGAGCAGGGCCTTCATGCGCTCCTCAAACTGTCCCCTGTATTTGGTGCCTGCCACAAGGGAGGCAATATCCAGCGTGACAATACGCTTATTGAACAATGCCCGCGATACTTTCCGCTGAACGATCCGCAAGGCGAGGCCTTCGGCAATGGCAGATTTTCCAACACCCGGTTCCCCTATAAGGATGGGGTTGTTTTTCTTTCGCCTCGAAAGAATCTGCGCAATGCGCTCCAGTTCCTTTTCCCTTCCTACGACCGGGTCCAGCCGATCTTCCTCTGCGGCCCTTGTAAGGTCCCTGCCAAAATTGTCCAGCACCGGGGTTTTGGATTTCTCTGATGACTTCTTGTAGGGCGAGCCAAATCCACCGGAAGGTTCACCTCCTTCGTCATCATCGCCCTGGGATAATTCGTCCCTGGTCTCCAGTCCCGGATTCATCCTGGAACCGCTCCGGAAATTCTGAACCTCCTCACGGACTGTTTCATAGTCCACCCCTTGCTGGTTAAGCAGTTTGGTGGCCAGGTTTTCCTTATCCTTCAGTATGGACAGCAGCAGGTGTTCTGTACTGATCAGCTCGCTGTTGAACAGCTTTGCCTCCAGGTAGGTGATTTTCAGAACCCTTTCTGCCTGCTTTACCAATGGGATATTCTCCAGGTTGCGGTTCTTTGGGGAGCTTCCCTTTATGGTTTGCTCAATGGTGGATTTCAGCTGCGGGAGGTCGACCCCCAGGTGTGTCATTATATGTACCGCCAGTCCTTCGCCTTCCCGGATCAATCCGAGAAGAAGATGTTCGATTCCGATATAGTCGTTTCCGTTGCGCAGTGCTTCTTCGCGACTGTACGTGATCACATCTTTGACCCTTGGTGAGAATTTTGCTTCCATAAAAAAATTGAATACTCAATCAAAATTAAAATAATAATTCCAAAGAAAGCGAAAGGGCTTTCTTTTTATTAACAATAATTAACGGCAAATGTTAGAAAAAGATTGTATTTCCGCGGTTTTTAGCGCCATAAAAAAGCAAAAAAAAGTGTAATTTCGTGCATCCCGCAAATCTGCGGAAATATTTTTAAAAACTATTGATATTCAGCATGTCAGGTGAAAAGATAACGAAAGTAGATATTGAAGAGCAGATGAAGTCTGCTTACATCGATTATGCGATGTCAGTCATTGTGTCCAGAGCCCTTCCGGATGTCCGGGACGGACTCAAGCCCGTGCACAGGAGGGTGCTTTTCGGAATGCA
>SLNU01000359.1 GCA_007132865.1 Bacteroidales bacterium
ATTCTGGTATCAGGAACTTATAATGTTACTATTACTGATGAAAATTCCTGTGAAGTTGTGCAGCCGGTTACTATTATTGATGAAGGTGGAATTGATATTTCGGCAGTGGTTACCGAAGAAATAGAGTGTTTTGGAGATATTGACGGAGAAATTACAATCACTATTAACGACGGAAATCCTGACTTTACAATTAATTGGGGAACAGGTTCGGCTGTTACATCTAATTCGGTTTACGTTATGACTAATCTTCCCGGAGGAACCTACAACATTACAGTTACTGATGATGATGGTTGTTCGGATGATGCAATTGTTGTTCTTAACGAACCTGCAAAACTAGATGCTGTAATTGTGGATATTCAAGATCAAATTTGTGAAACATTAGGTTTTGCAGTTGTTGATGGCGTCGGAGGAACAACTCCTTATACTATAGAATGGCCCGTTGGAATAAATCCTGCTGCACTTGAGGCAGGAACATACATCGTAACACTTACTGATGGGAATGGATGTACAGATGCTGTTGATGTAAATATTACAGATATCGGTGAACTTAATGTTAATATCACAAACGCTACAGACCCGCTTTGCAATAACGACAGCAACGGAAGCATTACTATTGAAATGAGTGATGGAAATCCTGATTATACTATCGAATATGGAGCAATTAGCATTGATACAGGATTGGATGTTTATACTATTGCAGGACTAAGTGCTGCAGATTACACAATTACTGTTACAGACATTAATGGTTGCCAGGACATTGTAAATTCTGAACTATTTAATCCTGCACTGCTCGAGGCAGTGATAACTGACTTGCAAAACAAAGTCTGTGATGTATTAGGCTCTGCCATTGTTGACGGAACAGGAGGAACTGCTCCATATACAGTAAATTGGCCAATAGGCATAAATCCTGCGGCTCTTGATGCAGGAAATTATCAGGTAACTGTTGTTGATGCAAATTCTTGTGAGGACGTAGTTACTGTTAATATTATTGATGAAGGCAACTTGTCTGTAAGCATAACAGATACACAAGACCCTCTTTGTTTTGGAGACACAAATGGTTCTGTAAGTATTGAAATTTCTAATGGAAATCCGGACTTTACTATTGAATATGGAGCAGTAAGTTTTGATACTGACCAAACTATTGTATTAATCCCCGGACTTACTGACGGGAATTACAGCATTACTGTTACTGATGCTGACGGTTGTACTGATATTGTTAATACTACTCTAACCGAACCAACTGAATTACAGGCAAATATCTCAGATATTCAAAATCAGCTTTGTGATGCACAAGGATATGCTGTAGTCGAAGCTAGTGGTGGAACGGAACCTTATGATATTGAATGGCCCCTTGGTGTAAATCCGGCTGCTCTGAGTGTTGGAAATTATCTTGTTACTGTTACAGATGCAAATGACTGCGAAGATATTATCACAGTTAACATAATCGATGAAGGTGCAATTAATGTAAATGTTACGGTAACTGCAGAACCTCTGTGCTTTGGAGATAATACAGGTGAAATACTAATTGAGATTCTGGATGGAACTCCTGATTTCAATATAGACTGGGGCGCCGGAGATGTTGACATTTCAGAATTTACATATACTTTTGAAAACATCCCTGCAGGAAATTATTCTTTAACAATTACCGATGCAAACGGATGTGCAAGTGTAGAAACGGCTCTAATCAACCAACCGGATGAACTTACAGCAGAAATTTCTGATTTGCAAAATCAAGAATGTAACACTCCGGGATCTGCTACAATTACTGCAGATGGAGGAACAGGTGACTATACATATCTATGGCCACCGGAGGCAGGAGGAGTAGTCGGAGGAACTGCAAGTAATCTTACCGTAGGCTCATATATTGTAACAATCTCCGACGAAAACTCCTGTGAAATAACTCAAACTGTAAACATCTCTGATATAGGTGCAATAATTGTTAATGCAGGGGTAATTTCTCATCCGCTTTGTGCAGGTCAAAACAACGGAAGCATTTCTATCGAGATAATGGATGGCACTCCGGACTATACAATTAACTGGGGAACAGGCTCAACAATCGTTTCAGATCCAAACTATAATATTACAGGGCTGGCTGCCGGAGATTATCAAATTACAATTACCGATGATAATGGTTGTTCGGCTATAGAAGACATTAGTTTGATTGACCCAACTGCGGTTGATGCAGATATTAACATTATTTCGCACGTCTTATGTTTTGGTGGAGCAAATGCTGAAGTTCAAATAACTGCTTCGGGAGGAACTCCGGCTTACATAATCGTTTGGAGTAATCCAACTATTATTGGTTTTAACCCTAATAACCTTGCTGCAGGATTCTACGAATTTACAGTAATTGATACCAACAGTTGCGAGTTCGAGGGGAACTTTACAATTAACCAACCGGACGAGTTAACTGCAAATGTTACTACCATTGCTCCGGATTGTTATGGACTTAGTGGTTCTGCAACTGTCGTTCCGGACGGAGGCACCCCCTCCTACTCTATTATCTGGCAGGATGCTTCAACTGAGTTTACTAATAACAATATCCCTACTGAAACAAATTTTGGGTATACAATTACAGACGATAACAACTGTACTTATGAAAGCTTTGTTTTTGTTGATGAAGCTGATTTGTTTGAGATTACTCTAAGTGCCGAAAGTGTCTCCTGTTTTGGAGGAAATGATGGAACGGCAGAAGTTACTACAATAAACGGTGGAACGGCTCCATTTACGTATTTATGGAGTAATTCCGCTACATCACAACAAATTACAGGATTATCTGCAGGAAATTATTTGGTGACTGTTACAGATGCGAATGATTGTGAGGCGTATGGAAATATCTCGGTAGTTCAGCCGAATGATATAGTAATTACATTTACAAGCACAGATGCAGCTTGTGATGGAGCCGGTGGTAGCGCAACTGCTAATGCGAGCGGAGGAACTGCTCCTTACTCTTATAGCTGGTCAAACGGACAAAATACGCAGACAATTAGTGATTTGCAACCCGGCAACTATATTATTACTGTTACCGACGCTAATGATTGTGAAAAAGTAGCTGATGTTACTATTGGTGCTGATGGAACAATAAATGCTCAAATAAATATTGTACAGCAAATTTCATGTTTCGGAATGGCGGATGCAATACTCGAGGCGGTTTCTTCTGATGGAACTACACCCTTGACATATATATGGTCAAATGCTGCTAATACACAAACTATTAACAATGTCGGACCGGGAACATATTATGTTACAATAACCGACGCATGGGGTTGCACAGGGCATGCACAAAGAACTGTAACTCAACCTACTCAAATAGAAATATCCGGCACGGTTTCAAATATTAATTGTTACGGAGAGGCAAACGGCTCAATAAGCTTAAGTGTTACAGGAGGCACTCCGCCATATACTTATGCATGGGAAAGCGGACAAACTTCCGCCAATATAACAGGTCTTGGGGCAGGAACATACACCGTAACTGTTTCTGATGCAAACGGATGTACAAACTCTCAAAGCTTTACTATTATCACTCCTGATCAGGGTGTAAGTCTTGTCGCGGATATAAAACATGTACAATGTTATGGAGAAGGTGATGCTGAGATTACTTTGGAGGCTGTAGGTGGAACGGAACCATATGCGTTCTCTGTTAATAGCTCAGAATACAATGCTACAGGCGACACTCACACAAATCTCGAACCCGGACAATATTTGGCAATGATAACAGATGCGAACGGATGCACAGATACTATGAACATTACTATTACAACTCCAACTGAAATCATTGGAACATTTGTAACATATACTCCAAGTTGCTACGGAAACAATGAT
This sequence comes from Bacteroidales bacterium, assembly GCA_007132865.1. Next base: position 3,823 of record SLNU01000359.1, read on the forward strand.
GCTTATATCGAAGTGTTTGTAGAAGGTGGAATTGAGCCTTACTGGGCAATGGCCGGAGAGAGTGTTTCTGAAACTGAATTTGTAGGCGGACTGTTTGCAGGGGTGTACGAAGTTATTGTTTATGACGCAAATGATTGTGAAATAATCCTTGGAACTGCAATTATAAATGATGATTCGTACGATGACTGTATTCAAATTCCTAATGCATTTACTCCAAACGGTGATGGAATAAATGACCAGTGGATTATTCAAGGAATACACTTATTTCCAGATGCTCTTATTACAGTATTTAACAGATGGGGACAAATTCTGTTTCAGGATTATGGAAATGGAGAGCCATGGGATGGAACATACAATGGCAGGTTTGTTCCTGCAGGCTCATACCTTTATGTTATCGATAAATTAGATGGAAAATCTGATCCGTATACAGGTATTGTAACGGTGATTTATTAGCATAATTATGATATCTACTATCTCTGTCAAGATAATTCAGAGATAGTAGATATTTGACCATAAAACTAAAATATTCAAAAACAAATCTTGTTAATTTGTTATACTTGTATTATTTTTTTCCATATTTTTGCGTAAATCAAAATGCTTAACCAATATGAGAAAGAAGTGTATCATTCCATTTTTAATTCTTACGTGCATCTTGTTTATTGCTAAATCTCAGACAGTTCAAACTTTTACGAGTTCAGGAAGTTTCGAAATTCCGGCAAATGTCTATGTTATTACTGTTGAATGCTGGGGTGGTGGAGGAGCCGGTGGAGGTTCTGCAAATCATAGTACAGCCGGTGGTGGTGGTGGCGGTGGTGCCTATGCATCTCGAACTATCAACGTTCAACCAGGAGAAGTATATAACTTTACAGTAGGTACTGGTGGAATTGGTTCTTCTGGAGATGGAACAAATGGAGGTTCCAGTATTTTTGGTCCTAATTTAGTACAAGCTGTCGGCGGAATGACAGGGATAGGTGCTTATCACGGGAATGATAATGCTGCCGGTGGATCTGGAGGCAATTCAGATGATTGTATTGGAGATATAGTATTCTCAGGAGGGAATGGAGCAAATGCTGCTTCAGGAAATTCAGGAGGAGGAGGAGGAGGCGCAGGCTCTACAGGACATGGCG
>SLNU01000164.1 GCA_007132865.1 Bacteroidales bacterium
AATTCAGACAATGCCCGAATCACATTCTCGGTGGTCATACCGATGTATTCGGCTATTTCCCGTCGGGATACCGGTAGATCAAACACATGGCTCTTGTAAATGGATTGGCTGAATTTAAGCAGGATATATGCCACTTTCCCATGCGTATTCCGCTTTCGTATCTCGAGTGATTCCAGGATGATCTTGTTGGAGATCGAACCCAGCTTCTCCATCAGGTTCAGCGTAAAAAAGCCATTCTCCAGCGCAATGGCCTTCATCTGGACAATGTCGATGCAGCAAATGACCGCATCCTCCAGCACCGTCACAGAATAGGTCTGATGCGTTTCGGAAAACACCCCCAGCAGGCTCACAAAGTCAAAGGGTCCGGCAATCGTAATGATCTGGTCCTTGCCGTCGGAATCTGTTCTGAACAGTTTGACCAGCCCGCTTTTCAGGTAAGCAAAATACTTAATCTCATCCCCTTCTGAGAACACAATATCCCCTCGCATGTAAGGGACCTCCACTTTCTGGTCGCAGAATATGCCCAGCTCCTCCTTGCGAAAGCTCTCGAAGAAGGCTGTTTTGAGCTCACAATTGTCGCATCCGCACCTGGGGTCCATTAATATTTATTGTCGGATGGTTCATCCATGCTATGATATTTATCATAAACTGACAATTATCATAAGCCCTGACTATTACCGGGTTAACAAACTGCTTACATTTGGTCCAGGCGTAAAATCGCCTGCAATGGTAAAAATAACAAAAATCGAGCAACCATGAAGAAACTCCTGATACTTGGGGGCGGCACCGCCGGGACCATGATGGCCAACAAGCTGCATCACGCCCTCGACATGGAAGAATGGGAAATCACCATCATAGACAAGGAAAAAACGCATTACTACCAGCCGGGCTTCCTTTTTATCCCCTTTGGCATCTACAGCCGGAAGGACGTGGAGAAACCGAAATCCAATTTCTTTCCTGTCGGGATAAACGTCATTTATTCTGAGATTGACCTGATAAAGGCCGATGAGAAGCAGGTCCTGCTCGAAGGCGGGCGGATACTGAAGTATGACTACCTGATCATTGCCACCGGCACCCAAATCCGTCCGGATCAAACCCCGGGCATGCTCGGACCCCTGTGGCAAAAAGACATCTTCGACTTTTACAGTGTGGAAGGGGCCCTCGCCCTGCACAAAAAACTTAAAGCCTGGGAAGGCGGCAAGCTGGTGGTCGCCATCACGGAGCTTCCGTTTAAATGTCCGGTGGCCCCGCTCGAATTCGTTTTCCTGGCCGAAGCTTTCTTTTCCGAAAAAGGGATGCGCGACAAGGTGGAAATCAGCCTGGTCACGCCCATGCCCGGTGCATTCACCAAGCCCGTGGCCACAAAAATGCTCAGTGAATTGCTCGGCGAAAAGAACATAGAGGTGGTGGCCGACTTCTATATTGAAAAGATAGACAATGAAAAGAAATGCCTGGTGTCGTACGACGAAAAGGAAGTGCCGTTCGACCTGCTGACTATCGTGCCGCTGAATATGGGCGATGAGCTCATTGCGCGCAGCGGACTGGGAGATGACCTGAACTACGTGCCCACCGACAAACATACCCTGCAGTCCAAAGCCCACCAAGACATCTTCGTGATTGGGGATGCGGCCGACCTGCCCACTTCCAAAGCCGGCTCAGTGGCCCATTTTGCCGCGGATATCGTAGAGGAAAACCTGATCTGCGCCATGGAAGGCAGGCCGATGACAGGAAGCTTCGACGGACATGCAAACTGCTATATCGAGACCGGATATGGAAAAGGGGCGCTGATTGACTTCAACTATGATACGGAACCCCTGCCGGGGACCTACCCACTGCCGGGAATCGGACCCTTCGGACTGCTCAAAAACACCAGGATTAACCATTACGGCAAGATCATCTTCCGGTGGATTTACTGGCATATCCTGTTGAAAGGCAAGGAACTGCCGGTTGAGTCAGAAATGACCATGGCCGGCAAACGAAAGGTAAACGATTAACCTGCCCATCCGACAAAAAGAATGAAAATGGAAGAAAAGCAAATACTTGCAAGGATGGATGCCCTGGAGCAGAAGCTCGACCTGGTGCTGGAATATGTGAACCAGCAGCGGCTGAAATCCGAAGCCATTGACGACCTGGTGGCCGATGTGTCACTGATCGGCAAGGACATCTACAACAGCTCTGTGGTGGAACTGGAAAAGCAATCTGTCGAGCTGAATCCCGATGAACTCGGACAGCTTGGGGTCAACCTGCTGAAAAACATCAGGCATTTCAACGAGATGCTGGAGCTGCTCGACAGCATGATGGACCTGAAAAAGGACGCCGGACCCATCCTCAATGAGCTGATTCTTGAATTCACGAAAAGCCTGCATTCCCTGGAAAGCAAGGGCTACTTTGAGTTCGCCAGGGAATTGGGCAGCATTGCCGATAACATCGTCACCAACTTCACACCGGAAGACATCCGGCTGCTGGCCGACAACATCGTCCTCATGTTGCAGACCTTGAAGAACATCACACAGCCGGAGATGCTGCAAGCCGTCAACAATGCGGTGAAGGTTTACGGTAGCATGCAAACGGAGGACATCAAGCCCTATTCCGTCTGGAAAGCCATGCGCGAGATGAATTCACCCGAAATGAAGGCGGCCCTGGGCTTTATGATCGCATTTATGAAAAACATGTCTAACACCAACCCTAAAAACAAATAATCATTATGGCACAAAAAACAATTGCCGGGAAAACCGTAGAGGTGAACGCTGAAGGTTACCTGGAAAACCCGTCCGACTGGACCAAAGAGATCGCGGTGGAAATCGCCGACGAAATTGGCATCAGATTGACTGACAAGCATTTTGAGGTGCTGGAGTATCTCCGCAAGGAGCATGCTGCCGGCACCCAGCTTTCCATCCGCAAGGTAGGCAAGTCGGGCATTACCGACATCAAGGGGCTGTACGAGCTGTTCCCTGGCGGACCCCTCAAGTATTCTTCAAAAATTGCCGGAATCCCCAAACCCGTCAGCTGTGTATAAACCCAAAAATGAAAATCATATGAACTCAGCAACAAATGAGAAGCCCTTAAAAAAAGTCTGCATCATCTGCGCAAAGGGGACCATTGAGGACGTTTATGCCACGCTGGTAATGGCCAACGGGGCAGTGATGGAGGGCATCGAAGCCAAGGTGTTTTTTACGTTCTTCGGACTGGATGCCATCACCAAAAAACAGATGAAAAAGATTCATACGGGCACGGTCGGCAACCCGGCCATGCGCATGCCTGGCGGACTCCCATTCCCGTCCATCTTAGGGATAATTCCCGGGGTTGAGGCAGGGGTGTCTGCAATGATGAAAAGCCAGATGGACAAGCTGGACATTCCGCCGGTGGACGAATTCCTGGAGATGATCACCGCAGGAGGTGGGGAAGTCTACGCATGCAAACTGGCCATGGACATGTTCAAGCTCGAAGAAAAAGACCTCTGGGAAGGCTGCGGCGGCGTACTTACCATAGGCGATTTCTACGGCATGTGCGGAGGAGAGAATACCCAGATCATCTTTACCTAAAAAGTACTAAATTCGTGGTGATGCAGTACGCTTTCATCATCGCGGCCTTTAATGCGTTTTTTTTTGCCGTCCTGGCGTTACAGAAAAAACCCGGAACAACGCACGACAACCTGCTGGTCGGGTGGTTGGCGTATCTGGGTTTTTTCGTTGGGGCATACGTGGTCTCCCCGCCTGATTTCTTTCAGCAATCCCCCATTCTTTCAAGCAGCTTTATCTCTCTCTTCCTGCTGCATGGGCCCTTCCTATACCTGTATATCAATTACCTGGTTTCAGGAAGTAAGGCTTTTAGGAAACAGGACCTTTGGCACTTTTTCCCGGTGGTACTGTTCAACCTTTACCTGCTGATCAGTCTTTTATTTCCCCAGGTATCAGGAAGGATCAGCCTCGACCACGTATCCGGCCATGCCAGTTTGCCAACAGTCTACATACTTTTCCTTGTCCTGACTGTCATCTCCGGACCGGCATACATTTTCCTGTCAATCAGTTTGCTGAGGAAACACCACTTCGCCGTATTTGATTATTTTTCCTATTCCGAAAAGGTGGACCTGAAATGGCTGCGCACATTGGTGATCGTATTCGGAATCGCCTGGACCTCGCTGTTGGCCATCACGGTAATTCACCACGTCTTCCATCTTTTTTCGATGGCATTCTGTACGGACGGACTGTTTCTAACCCTCTCTGTTTTCATCATCTTAATCGGATATTTCGGACTGAAACAGGAGGCGATCTTTGTTTCAGGCAGCAGGGATACGCAAACCGCTGAACCCAGCAAAGCGGAGAAAGCCAGGCAACAGGGGCCCTTGCCCGAAGCAGATACAATAGTCCGACATTTGGAAAGGCTTAAGCAGGTCATGGTCAGTGAAAAGGCATACCTGGAGGCAGGGCTTACCCTTCCGCAGCTCGCCTCCCTGACAGGCATCTCCACCCATGAGCTTTCCCGGCTAATCAATGAGCATCTTCACAAAAGCTTTTTTGACTATGTGAACGGTTTCCGGGTGGAACATGCAAGGGCCTTGATTGCAGAACCGGACAACGACAAGCTTTCGCTGCTCGGCATTGCCTTTGAATCCGGATTCAACTCCAAAACAGCTTTTAACAGGGTGTTTAAAAAGCTGAGCGGGGAAACCCCATCCGGTTACAAGTCCTCACTTCGATAGTTTTTATTTGGCCCATCTTTTATTTGGCCCCACTTTATAAGGTGGGGCGACTGGCCCCTGCCGCTGCGCTAAATTTGTTACAGGATTTGGCCGGCCCCGGTTCACGACCGACGGATGAACCAACCTGCTTATTGTCTCACTTAATTTATCAAAATCATGAAAAAACTTGTTTATCGCATGCTGCTGCTTGCACTTCCGATGCTGGTGCTTTCCACCACACCCGTTTCCGCCCATTGTGACTCAT
>SLNU01000272.1 GCA_007132865.1 Bacteroidales bacterium
CCTGTCTGTCCCGGGGAGGCCCTGTCCATGATCCGCAGCCTGAAGAGCTACGGAATCATACAGGGTGTGCGCGGTCAAAAGGGATTGAATGAACAATTGTTCGCAGAGATCATCCTGAAGCTTTCCGCCCTGTGTGAGGAAGCACCGGAGATAGAGGAGCTGGACCTGAACCCACTGCTGGGGGAAGGCGACAATGTCGTGGCCGTGGATGCCCGCATCCGCTTGAACCTGAAGCGCTGAGCTTTCTGAACCTGAAGCGATTTTACTGGCCGCCATTCTCCCTGCCATACATCAATGCATCCAGGCGGGAAATGAATACCACCCGCTGGGCATCCGTGTGGATGCTGATTCCACGCAGCGCTTGCCTGATCTCCGTCCGGTGGTCAGGGAAAAGCCTCCGGAAGGTCCGACGGTTAAACTGTCTGATTTGGTGGACCCGGCCTTCAGGCGACAGCAGAAAGTATTCATGGGACGGACTGATGTTCTCCTTCACCGTGATACCGGATTCGGTATAAATGGTGTTCTCCCCGGTCTTCCGGATATTTCTGTAGGCCATCAGCGACATTTCCCCCCGGTAAAGCACCTGGGCATAAATCTGGGATGGCTCTGAGGCATACCAGGAGCGGTGGGAGATCTTTTCAAACACCAGTGGCTGCCGGTCGTGCGGCCCATAAAGGACAAAGCTGCTTACCAGTGACTTGTCGACCATGACCGGCATGGACCCCAGCGGGTTCAGCCAGATCAGCTCATCCAGGTATCCGTTGTACCTGAGGCTTTCCGCTTTCACCACGGCCCCTGTGGCCAGGCTTACCTCGCCCCTGACCCATTCCTCAAACAGGTACTGGCTGCCGCTGGCAAACAGGTTAAAGGCAAAAGCTTCCCCTGAGAGTTTTGCATGGGGTGTGTTTCCGGCATCCTCCTGTACCTGGGCGCGGAGCGGTCCGGCAGTAAGCATCAGTCCCAGGCATGCCCATCCGACAATTAATGCTTTCCTCATTATCTGGAATTTACTGAGTGGTTTTTGTTTTTCTGGTGCTTTTGACATCGTTTGCCTGGTCAATGAACCGTGAATGATTTTTGAGCGCTGACCCATCTGCCTGCGGCGGTGCGTCCGTGAATGCGCACGACATATTCTCCGCGAACATCCCCGGTATACCAGCGAATGGCTTCCCCGGGCCGGACTTGTGGGTTCCAGTATAGGGTCTGGCGCAAGTCCGGTTTTGCAGGTTCCGTTTGCCGGCCATTTCTCTCCGTGTGTTCCGGTGCATAATGTTGACCTCCTAGCCGGGGCGCCTGGTTTAAATGAATGTTTGGCTCAGGGCTCAGGTCAAAGTCCATGTACTCCCGGTTTTCCGTAAAGATGGCCACGATGCCGGGAAGGTTCACATCTCCGTAGTACCAGTCCTTGTTGTGTATCTCGATCCTGCTGATCGTTGCCGAACCGAGCGGCAGCAATGCAGCGAGGTCTGTCGTCATGATGCCGTCAACAAACATTACCGGCTCACCAGGCAGTATGGAGCGTGTGGTCACTCCCACCATGTAGTGGCTGAGGCGCCGCCCTCCGGTGCGTATGCGCCATGGACCGGTGATCTCTCTGGAGATCTCCCGCAGGTTGTCCAGCGGTTGGTAAAGCCTTGGGAAAAAAGTGCTGGCAGGCTCGCCATAGACAAGCGGGGGAATTCCCTTCATTTTTTCCTCCAGGCTTTCGAAGTGGGTCGGGATTTCGAAGATCTTGTTGATCCGGACCATTTCCTGCAGTTCGGCGATGTAATCCGCCTTCCCCAAAATCCCTGTAAACGGCCTTTCCGTGTAGGGGCTGGCTAGTTCGAATTTATCGTGGACCTCGATGGTGACAGGCAGGTTGGTGGTGGCGGGGTCTGCGATCAGGAACAATTCCCTGTCGTGGTAATACGCATCCAGGTGGAAGACAAAATACCCATGTGCGTCGGTTTGACAATATAGCATGGTCAGCAGGGTATCGGGTGTGTTAAGCAACACCCTGACCCCCGGAAGTCCTTCCCCGGTCCATGTGTGCAAGGCCCTCCCGCTGATCATCTGGAGCGTGGTTTCCCTGTAGAATACAAAGTCTTCAGGCGCATGGGTTGTAAGGCCCGCCCGGGAATGGTTTTCGCCTGTCCGGGAATGGTTTCTGCCGGCCCTGAAGGCGTCGCTGTCCGGCTGCAGGGAGTCCGTTTCCGGCCTGTGCAGTGCTTCCCGGCGGGTAACCACGATCTGCATGGCCACCAGAGGATCTGCTGCATCCGCACTCGAAACGTCCAGCTCGACCAGTTCCCTCCGCGAATAATGGTCATTCATGGAGATCAGGGCCGTGGCATGTTCCCGGCCATGGTCCTCCCGTTGGTCCGCCCGTTGGTCCGCCCGTTGGTCCTCCCGTTGGTCCGGCAGTCCCGGCTGTTCGGACTGTACCGTCTGTCCAGGCTGTCCCGGCTGATCCGACTGATCCTGCTGCCCCTGCTGCCCCTGCTGTTCCGGCCGGGACATGAACAGCTTCTCCAGGTCCTGGTCAAAGCGGTTCACAACCAGTATGTCACGGTACGCATAGGTTTGCTCACCCAGGTTGCGCATCCAGCTGGTCAGTGCGACCAGCTGGTAGTAACCGCTCGACAAAGTGTCGGGGAGGTAGATCCTTCCGCCGCCCTCCGGTCCGTCGAGCCGCACGCTGATGTTCTCCACGTTGCCGTGTTTCCCGCGCAGCAGCACATAGGCAAAGCGGCTAGGCGTTTTACCTGACCCTGACTCAGCCCGGAGCTGAAGAAAAATGAACAGGTCTTCCCCGGCGATGTATATGTCGCGGTCAGTATCCAGCAGCAGGTATTCCTGGTGCAGCCCGTTATTGCCGGACCTGCTCCCGGGCATTGCCGAGGGCGTTCCGGGCCCGGCGCAAAGGATAAAACCACTAAGGAAAAGTAAAAACTGTTTGGTCATGTGGCTCGGTATTGTCGGATGCTTATTGTCGATTCGGTCAGATACTGTTTCTCATTTGTTGTCGGATGCTATTCAATGATCGGCCCGGCACGATACAATGTGTATGATTCGGGTCAGGGAATCCACCAGGGGGGCAAGGTATAGTTGGGCGGACCAACCAGCATTCTGCCCTGTATTGGTTTGGGCTCGAACGATTCAATGGGTACCAGGTGCCTTGTCCCTTCAGTGAAATTGGAGACTACCTGGTAGGTGAAGACCACCTCTGCCGATGTTTCAAAATGGCCCAGGGCGATCTTTTCAGGATTACTGATGCAGCGGATGTTCCCCAGTGGTTGTGAGGCGATTGGGTCAAAAAACCGGCCTTCGTTGTTCAGTTGCTCATTCCTTGCCTTGTGAAATGCATGGCTGTCATCATTGAGCGAATAGACCCTGTTCGAAAGTACCCGGGCAGAATGAAGGATGGCGCCTTCAAGGGAGTCTTCGGTAGGGTTAAACCCAAAATAGAAAAAATCCTGATTGGCCAGTGGCAGGAAACCGACCTGTTGCGCACTGGGCTCTCTGCTGCTGGCCTTTCCCAGGTCCTTCCCGAGAAAATCGGTGGCATCCCATTGCCACCAATTTATCCAGTAGGCAACGTCTCCGACCGGCAGTGTCCACTGCATATAATTGATGGAGCGGAAGCGGAAATGCTGTTCATCCCCATCGGCCGGTGCGGATCGCAGGAAAAAGCTAAATCCTTCGACAGGCACCCTGTACACGTTGTTGGACATGCGGGATTTTCGATAGAATACCATCTGTCCGTATTCAATATAAACGGAATCTACAGACAGCCGTTCGGTCATTATTTGGGGGTCTGATCGGTATACCTCACCCTCGGGGGTATCGATATGCAGGGTGTAGCTTTTGCCTGCCACTCCCCTGAAATCGGCCGGAGTCAGATAAGTGCCCGGGGCCAGTGGGTCCGCCTGCAGCTCCGTGCGGACTCCGTCATCGGATTCAATATACAGGACCGCATTGGATACCGGGTTCATTCCTGCCTCATCCTGGAACCTGTTGGAAAAGGATAGCCTGACCTGGTGCGGCCCCGGGTTGTCGGTAATTAGTCCGTCTACCACCAGCAGGGACTCTACATTGTCCAGTTCTGTAAAATATTCTTCCTGGCAGGCCGGCAGCAGCAGGGCCAATAGCAGGGCCAACAGCAGCAGGTATCCGGTATATGTCTTAATTTTTTCCATAGTTAGAAACCATTTGATCATTGTTGTTTATGAACAGGGTCAGGGGATCCACCAAAGGGGGGGTGGATTGTAGTCTGGCGGACCCACCAGCATTCCTCCCAGGCTGGGTTCGGGCCTGAACGATTCAATGGGTTCCAGGTGCCTGGTGCCTTCGGTGAAATTGGTGACTAGCCGATAGGTAAACTCAATCTCTGCCGATGCCTCAAAAAGACCGAGTGCCATCTTTTCCGGATCGCTGACGCAGCGGATGTTCCCGAGGGGCTGTGAGGCGATCGGGTCAAAAAACCGGCCTTCGTTGTTCAGTTGCTCATTCCTTGCCTTATGAAATGCATGGCTGTCATCATTGAGCGAATAGATCTTGTTCGTAAGCACCCTGGCGTTGTGAATGATGGCTTCTTTAAGGGATTCTTCGTAAAGGTTAAACCCAAAATAGAAAAAATCCTGATTGGCCAGCGGCAGGAAACCAACCTGTTGCGCACTGGGCTCGCTGCTGCTGGCCTTTCCCAGGTCCTTCCCGAGAAAATCGGTGGCATCCCATTGCCACCAGCATGCCAAGTAGGCAAAGTCCCCGACCGGCAGTGTCCACTGCATATAATTGAAGGAGCGGAAGCGAAAATGCTGTTCATCCCCATTGGCCGGCGCGGATCGCAGGAAAAAGTTAAATCCTTCGACAGGCACCCTGTACACGTTGTTGGACATGCGGGATTTTCGATAGAATACCATCTGTCC
>SLNU01000106.1 GCA_007132865.1 Bacteroidales bacterium
CCCTGGTCTTGCCTGCCATGGCCAGCTTGGTGTACTTGTTCAGTGAGTTTACCTGGCTTCCCAGGTCAAGATAGTGTAAAAAGGCATCCTTTTCGTATCCCACGTCAACAAAGGCGGCATTCAACCCGGAGATGATCTTTTTCACCTTGCCCAGGTAAATGTCGCCAACGGAAAAGCTGTTGTTTCTTCGCTCTCTGTGCAGCTCCACCAGGAGCTTGTCTTCGAGCAAAGCCATCACAACCTCCGAAGGGCTGGAATCGATAATTAACTCTTTGTTCACAATTGAGATACTTTAAATTAGGGACGTATAAATAATACGGGGAAGGTAAAACACCGCATTGCGGTGTGCATAAATAAAATTACATAACACCGTTTTAGGTGTTATGTAATTTTAACTACGAAAGGAGTAATTGCAACGTCGTTACAATAAGCGCATTATTTCTTTTTGTGCCTGTTTTTTCTCAGGCGTTTTTTGCGCTTATGGGTTGCCATCTTATGGCGTTTTCTTTTTTTTCCGCTTGGCATGTTCTTTTCTTTAAACTTTTACAGATTCTTTTACTTCCCCTACAAATTCTTTTGCGGGTTTAAATGCGGGTATGCAATGTGCAGGAATAATAATGGTGGTATTCCTGGAAATGTTCCGGCCGGTTTTTTCGGCTCTTTCCTTAATAATAAAACTACCAAAACCCCTTAAATAAACGTTTTCACCTTTAACCAGGGCGTTTTTAACGGTGTTCATAAAAGCTTCCACAGTTGCCTGTACCGCAACTTTTTCAATACCTGTTTTGTTGGCAATTTCCGTTACAATTTCAGCTTTAGTCATGAGATTTGAAATTTAATGCATTTGAAATGGTTGATATTCTGATATAAGGCAATCTTCGGATTCGGGTTGCAAAGATAACTTTTTTCCATACAGTAGAAAACAAAAACATTATTTTTACAGCAATTAATTGAATGGTTTTTAACCGATAACGTGGTTTCGGACCCCTTTTGATGCATTTTTCCGCCCGCCTGCTGTCATGGTTTTTTGAAAACCGGCGTCCGCTTCCCTGGCGCGACACCAAAGACCCTTATGCCATTTGGGTGTCGGAAATCATATTACAGCAAACCCGCATGGATCAGGGAGTCCCATATTACATAAGGTTTATCGCGGCTTTCCCTGATGTGGCCACCCTGGCCAGGTCCGAAGAAGGGCAGGTGCTCAGGCTATGGCAGGGCCTGGGCTATTATTCCAGGGCCCGCAACCTTCACCAGTCGGCCCGAATCATTATGGAACAACGTGGTGGTCAGCTACCTGCCAGCTACCAGGAGTGGCTCTCCATAAGGGGAGTCGGACCCTATACGGCTGCGGCCATCGCTTCCATCGCCTGCGGTGAGCCTGTTGCGGCCCTTGATGGCAATGCTTATCGCGTGCTCTCGAGGATCTTTGCCCTGGATGCAAACATGGACACCGGCCCGGGCAGGGAAACCTTCCGGCAACTCGCCGAAGACCTGCTGGACCCCGCCCGGCCAGGGGATTTCAACCAGGCATTGATGGATTTCGGTTCCATGGTCTGCAAGCCGGTCAAGCCCTTTTGTCCCCAATGCGCCTTCAGACGGGAGTGTCTTGCCTTTAAAAGTGGGTCAATTCAAAAATATCCTGTTCGCCAGCCAAGGAAAAGGACCAGGCCGAGATATTTCAGTTATTTCTTTTTTTATTCGTCAGATAAACCTGGATTTTTCGTTCAGCAGCGTGCCGGTGATGACATCTGGAAACACCTTTTTGAGTTTCCGATGCTGGAAAGCCCGGAACCTTTGACCGGGGAAATGCTGGCCGCACACCCCTGGTGGACAAAACTGTTCCCGGCAGGAGAGGAACCGGTGTTCACCCATTCACCCCTGCACATCACGCACCAGCTTACCCACCAGACCATACATGCCAGCTTTTTTAATGTGCGTCTGGAGCCGGAACAGTTTGAGAGGCTGAAAAAAGTATTTGTCCCATCCGACGAAAATAAATTTGAAACCCTTCCAAAGCCCCGGCTGGTTGACCGGTACATGGAGCATCTGAAGAGGGTTGGCGGACTTTTGTATCGTCCGGAGAATGCGAAATAAAATAAAGAATGCGTACCTTTGTTTTGGGACCGCTCACCGCCAGGTGGCAGGGCCGTTTGACTGAAAAGCAGGCCGCGGATTTTTAATTGCGGACCATTGGGCTTAACTTGTGCTTGAATCTCATTATTATAAACAGAAAAAATAAGTAATTATGGCTGGAGTGAACAAAGTAATCTTATTGGGAAACCTGGGCAAAGACCCCGAGATCCGTAACCTTGAAAGAGGGGCCAAGGTGGCTTCTTTTCCGCTGGCGACCAACCGGGTTTATAAGGGGCAGGACGGGCAAAAGGTGGAAGAAACGGAATGGCACAACGTGGTGTTATGGGCCGGATTGGCAGACCTGGCAGAGAAGTTCCTCTCGAAGGGACGGCAGGTGTTTATTGAAGGACGGATCCGGACCCGCAACTGGGAGGACAAGGAGGGCATTAAACGTTATACAACCGAGATCGTTGCAGAGAACATGACCTTTGTGGGCGGCAGGGATTCCGGCGGCGCGCCTCCTCCTTCCGGCAATGATTATCAGGGCGATGCGGTTGACGCAGAGCAAAGTGCCGGGGACGACGATCTTCCGTTCTAGTCCCACGAAAAAGTTTTAAAGCACAGGCGGCCCCCCATCACCAGGGGGCCGTTTTTTTTGCTACCATCTTTTCTCCGGCAGCCGGTGGCGGGTTTGCGGCATTTCCTTTATCTCCGAAATGTTTTTTTCCTATTTTAGCGGCAATTTTTCATAGGTGGAACCACAAAGCCATGAACCATGGAAACAAGCGCAAACGTATCGTTGCAGCCGGTAGAAAAACGCAACCGGCTCCAAATCCTGGATTTTCTGAGGGGGTTTGCCCTACTGGGCATCCTGATGGTGAACATGCCGGTGTTCAATTTGCCATTCACTGTAGTCGTCGGTGATCTCAGGCCGTGGACCGACCCGCTGAACCTGAGAGCCACCTGGGTCATAGACTTTTTCTTTCACGGGAAGTTCTATGTATTGTTTTCCCTGTTGTTCGGCATGGGATTTTATCTGTTCCTGCAAAAAATAGAAGATGCCGGGAAAACCGTACTCACCTTATTCCGCCGTCGCCTGCTTGTGTTGTTGATGATAGGTGCACTGCACGTGGTTTTGCTTTGGTATGGAGACATCCTGGTGATCTATGCCCTGTTCGGTTTTGTGATGACCTGGTTCCGTAACAAATCTGACCGGACCCTGCTGATTTGGGCCCTGGTATTCCTTTTATTTCCAGTGGTTTTTACCGGTTCCGTCACCCTGCTAATCGACTGGGCAAGCCGTATCCCAGAAGCAGCGGCAGGCATTGAAGCAAGCCTGGCCGCCCAAGAGGAAATGTTCGTCAATCTCACGGAACGATCGTACAGGGTGTACGCCCATGGAAATTTTGGGGAGATTCTCCGGGTCAGGTTGAGCGAGTACTCCTTTATGTGGGGTGGGGTTTTTTCCTTTTTCCCGCTCGTGATGGCGATGTTTCTGACCGGAATGCTGGCCATGCGCAGGGGCTACCTGTCCGACCTGAATAAAAATGCCGGGTTTTTCAGGCGCCTGTTCTGGTTCAGCCTGCCGGTCGCACTGGTCTTCAATTACATGCTGGCCACTTATGCGGGGACCGCCAGCCAGGCCATGCCCGAAATGGATACCGTGCTGATGATTGCCGGCATGGCCTTTGGGGGACCATCCCTGACATTTGTATACATTTCGCTGGCTGTGTTCATTTTCAGGAACGGATGGGTCCGGTGGCTGGTGGAAAAGATATCGGCAACCGGGCGCATGGCGCTGACCAACTACCTGACACAGTCTGTCATCTGCACGACCCTGTTCTATAGCTATGGATTCGGATTATATGGCAGGGTGAACATCTGGCAGGGTATGCTGATCACCCTTGGGATCTATCTGACGCAAGTTGTTTGGAGCCATTACTGGCTGAAGCATTACCGTTTCGGACCCTTTGAATGGGCCTGGCGCTCGCTGAGCTATAAAAAGCTTCAGCCACTGAAAAAGGAATCCAGGTAATCCTTTACCATGGCCTCAAATGTCTGGCGATCCCCTTCATGGAATATAACCTCGACCGGAATAAAGTATACCGGCAGTTCATCAAGCAACTCAAGCAAGCCTGGCTCCAGCAGACGCATATAGTCTTTTTCCGTGGTGATCATGACCTTGTTCTGGCTCATGGTCTCCTCAAAAAGCGTCCGCAACTTTTTCAGATCACCCGCAGAAAAGGGATGGTGATCCGGGAACCGGTGCACAAACAACTCCTGGCAGAATAATTTCAGGTGCTCTTCCAGGGAGGAGGTGTTGGCGATGCCTGTAAAAAGAAAAATGGTTTTCACCCCCTTTTCGGCTACGGTCTGCTTCCCGGGTTTCACAGGGACCCATCCGGAGTATGCAAGGGTGGAGAAAAGCACATTTTTCAGGCGGTAGCTCTCCACCTCCCCGAGAATCACACGGCGGTCGAGCGGGGAAAACACCGAAGGGGTTTTGGTCACCACCAATGCGTCTGCCCGGCGGACCTGCCCCCTGGGTTCCCTAAGGGTGCCGGAGGGCATCAAATAGTTACGGAAAAAAGGGAAGTAATACTCGGTAAGTAGCAGATTCAGTCCCGGCTTGACATAGCGGTGCTGAAAGGCGTCATCCAGCAGGATGACCCTGACTTCGGGATGGGCCTCGCGAATTCGCCGGATTCCCCTGCGCCTGCTGTGATGCACCGCCACCACCACCTCCGGGAACTTCCGTTTTATCTGCAGGGGTTCATCCCCGCAAAGGGTGGCTGAAGCATCTGTGCCGACCATCATGAACC
>SLNU01000368.1 GCA_007132865.1 Bacteroidales bacterium
GACGTGGCCCGGACCCGGGGAACCACGGTGACGGTCGAGGGGCTCTTTTCCAATGCGCCGGCCAGGGCCAAGTTTCTGAACTCGGCAGGGGCTGAGGCTCGGGCGGTGAGCGAGATTCTCACGCCGCTTGCCCTGGCGAATGCCGGGGTCCACTTGCGGCTCGCCTCCGGAGATCGGGTGCTTCTGGACGCGGAAGCCACCTCGAGCCTCTCGCAGCGGGTGGCCGACGTGTGGGGAAGCGAGGCGGCCGAGACCATGATCCCGGTGGAGCTGGAGCGGGACGGGATGCGGCTGGAAGGCCTGGTTCAACGACCGGACGCCACCCGAGGCGGGTTTCGAAGATCGGCGTTTTTCGTGTACGGCCGCCCGTTTCGTGAAGCCGCACTCCTGAAGGCGGTGGACCGGGGGTACCGAACCACCATTCCTCCGGAGCACAGGCCGTGGGTGGTGCTCTTTGCCCAGGTGCCCCCCGGAAGCGTAGACGTGAACGTTCATCCCACCAAGGCGGAGGTCCGCTTCCGGAGTCGGGAGGCGGTGGAGACCCTGGTGGAGGAAGCCGTCCGGGAGGCTCTGGCGGGAGAAGCCAGCGCGGCCACCTTCGGCCCCGGAGTGGCCTCGGGCGCGGACGATACGCCGGCCGCTCCCTCACGCCACGCGACTCCCTCACGCGCCACGACTCCCACACACGCCACGACCGATGACGCCCCCACGGGCGGGCAGGTTCGCGAACGGCCTGCCGAGGGCCGGTCCGGATCGGAGGAGAGCCGACCCGGATCCAGTGAGTACGACGCGGATCTCGATCCGCAGATGGCGCTCTTCATGAGCGGAGGGTCGAGCTCCCCCGGCGCAGGAGGGGCCGTGGCAGGTGAGGAGCCGGGCGCAGGAATGGAGAGGGGCGTCGGCCCGGAGGAAAGCGACGGCGACTCCCGGGGGACGGCCCGGCGAGAGGGTGCAGACGGGGCGGTCCCGGACCCGCTACCGGAGCTGGATCGTCCCCGCCTGTGGCAGGTTCATCGGTCGTGGATTCTGGCTGAGGTCCGGGACGGCCTGCTCCTCATCGACCAGCACGCTGCCCACGAACGGGTGCTCTTCGAGCGGATCATGGAGCGATTCGACGCAGGAGGGGGCGACGGGCAGCGGCTCCTCTTTCCCATGACCCTGCAGCTCACGCCTGCCGAATACGACCTGGTAGAGGACCTGAAGGGACTCCTGGGCCGGGCGGGATTCGAGGTGGAGGGCTTCGGAGGGGACACGGTCATCGTCCACGCCGTTCCGGACCCCCACCCCCACTTCGACGCCGAACGTTCGTTTCGAGAGATGGTGGAGGAGCTCACCCACGGCTCCGAGCTCATGCGGTCGGCCCGCAATCAGCACGAGCGGGTGGCCATGAGCTTTGCGTGCAAGGCGGCCATCAAGGCGGGACAGGAGCTGGACCAGAGAGAGATGCAGGAGCTCTTCGACCAGCTTTTCGCCACAGAGCTCCCCTTCCACGACGTCCACGGACGACCCACCACGGTCCGGCTCTCGAGGACCGAGCTGGAGCGAAAGTTCGGACGGTGAGCACCTTCGAGGCCCTGGCCATTACCGGACCCACCACCTCGGGAAAGACGGCGCTCTCCATTCCCCTGGCCCAACGGCTTGGGGCGGAGATCATCTCCATGGACTCGCGCCAGGTCTACCGGGGCATGGACATCGGGACCGACAAGGCGTCGGATGCCCAGAGAACGGCGGTGCCCCACCACGGGTTGGACCTGGTGGACCCCGACCAGCGCTACTCCGCCGCCCGGTGGGCCGGGTCGGCTCGGACCTGGATTCGCCAGATACGGTCCCGGGGTCGTCTGCCTCTCCTGGTGGGCGGCACCGGGTTCTATCTCAAGGCCCTCTCCGAGCCGGTCTTCAGGGAGCCGGAGCGGGACCCTGAGCGGAGACGTCGGCTGGAAGCGTGGTTGGCCCGTCAGCCTCGCGGCCACCTGGAGCGGTGGGTGCGGATGCTGGACCCGGAGCGGGCGGCGTTGGCGGCCGAAGGAGGACCGCAGCGGTTGATCAGGTCTCTGGAGGTGTCCCTCCTGACGGGACGTCCCCTCTCCTGGTGGCACGAACACGCCCCACCTGAGGGACCGGCGATCCCGGTGGCGGTGGTGGTCCTCTCCATGCCGCGGGAGAGACTGGATCGCCAGATCGATGCCCGGGCCCGGACGATGTTCGCGTCGGGACTCCTGGAGGAGGTCCAGGGGCTCCTGGATGGCGGGTACGATCCCGGCGATCCGGGAATGACGGGCACCGGGTACCGGGAAGCGGCGGCGGTGCTGGCCGGAGAGATGACGGTGGAGGACGCGGTGGACCGGGTGCAGCGCGCCACCCGCCAGTACGCACGCCGTCAGCTCACCTGGTTCCGGAATCAGCTTCCGGACGACACGGTGCTGGCGCTGGACGCCACCCGGGCCGTGTCGGATCAGGTTGAAGAGGTGGCGGTGTGGTGGGAGGGGATCGGGGTCGAGCGGGAAGGGTAGGGCAGGAGCGGACCGACTGGAGTGTTTGACCGACAATGGACGCAGGCTCACAGGGAGGGGGACCCGGGGTGAAGATCGCCATAAGCTGTTATCCCACCTACGGTGGCTCGGGAGCCGTGGCCACCGAGCTGGGACTGGAGTTGGCCCAGCGGGGCCACGAGATCCACTTCATCTCCTATGCCCAGCCCTTTCGCCTGGATGGGTTCCGGGAGCGGGTCTACTTCCACGAGGTGGAGATGGACCAGTATCCTCTCTTCGAGCATCCTCCCTATTCGTTGGCGCTGGCGGTGTCCATCCACGAGGTGGCCAGCCACTACGACCTGGACCTGGTCCACGTCCACTACGCCATTCCCCATGCTGCCTCGGCCTGGATTGCCCGGCAGATGATGAACGGACAGAAGGGCCCCCGGGTGGTGACCACGCTCCACGGCACCGACATCACCCTCACGGGGCAGCATCCGTCCTTCCACAGCATCACCCGCTTCTCCATCCGCCGCTCCGACGGCCTCACAGCGGTGTCCAGATTCCTCCGCGACGAGACGGAGCGGAGTTTCGGGGTGGAGAAAGACCGGATTCGCGTCATTCCCAACTTCATCGACACCGACCGGTACCGGAGGGAGGACAAGCCCTGCCACCGGGCCACTCTGGCGCCCGGCGGTGAGAAGATCATCATGCACATCTCCAACTTCCGACCCGTGAAGCGGGTCGAGGATGTAGTGGAGGTCTTTGCACGGATCCGTCACCACGTCTCGGCTCGGCTGGTCATGGTGGGTGACGGACCGGATCGCCCCCGGGCCCAGCAGCGGGCCGAGGTCCTGGGGGTGGAGGATGACGTAGTCTTTCTGGGCAAGCATACCTCGGTGGACGAGCTCCTGGCCTGCGCCGACCTCTTCCTCCTTCCCTCGGAATCGGAGTCCTTCGGCCTGGCGGCGCTGGAGGCCATGTCCTGCGGAGTTCCCGTGGTGGCCTCCCGGGTAGGGGGGGTGCCCGAAGTCGTGGTGGACGGCGAGACCGGTGCGCTCCTCGACGTGGGCGACGTGGTGGGGATGGCGGAGGCGGCCGTCGGAATTCTGGACGATGCGGATCGGTGGGCTCGGGTGAGCGGTGCGGCTCGCAGGCTGGCGTTGGAACGATTCGACGCCCGAAAGGTGGTGCCGATCTACGAGGCCTTCTACCGGGAGGTGCTGGATGGAACGGTGGCGGCGCCCCATGAAATGGTGGGCGAGGAACCGGCTCTTCCGGCCGGCGGGCTGAGCCTGGCCGAGGGTTCCACTTCAGACGAGGAGGATTGATGGCAGAAGCGGCCCACGGGCTTCCGGTGAGCCTTCCCGAGGTGGTGAGGGCAGCGTTGGCCGAGGACATCGGCGACGGGGATCGGACGACGCTCTGGACGGTGCCCCCGGGCATCAAGGTCCGAGCCCGGGTGGTGGCTCGTGAGCCCCTGGTTATTGCCGGTGGGGAGGCCTTCGTGGAGGTGTTTCGGCAGGTGGCTCCCCTGGTGACGGTTCGGGGACCCCTGGCCGATGGGACCCGGTTGCGAGCCGGTGACCGGGTGGTGGAGTTGAAGGGATCCGCCCGGGGCATTCTCACCGCAGAACGCACCGCACTGAACTTTCTGGCGCACCTCACGGGGATCGCCACCCTGACCCGGCGTTTTGTGGAGGCCGTGGAGGGAACCGGTGTGGGCATCACCGACACCCGCAAGACCACGCCGGGACTGCGGGAGCTGGAAAAGGCGGCGGTCCGGGCCGGTGGCGGTGTGAACCACCGGATGGGGCTCTATGACATGGTGCTCATCAAAGAGAACCATATCGCCGCCGCGGGCGGTCTCCGGAAGGCGGTAGAGGCGGTGCACAGGGAGAACAACGACGAGCTCCTGGTGCAGGTGGAGGTAGCCAGGCCCGGGCAGATCGAGCCCCTGGAGGGCTTGAAGGTCGACCGGGTTCTCCTGGACAACATGACCGACGAGGAGATGACCTGGGTGGTGGAGCAGGTGCAGGGGTGGGAGAAGCCGCGGCCGGTTCTGGAGGCTTCCGGAGACATGTCCCTGGACCGGGTCGGCCAGGTGGCCCGCGCCGGTGTGGACCTCATTTCGGTCGGGGCGCTCACACATTCGGCGCCGTCAGCCAACGTTTCACTTCTCCTCGAAGGAATCGAGCCATGAGAATCCCCGGAGCGACCCGCCTGGAGGTCCACGATCGGCTGGACTCCACCAACCGACGCCTCCTGGAATGGGCCCGGCAGGGAGCTCCATTTTTCGCGGTGGTGGTGGCCCGGGAGCAGACTCGAGGTCGAGGCCGCGGCGGCAAGCGGTGGATCTCGGCTCCCGACGCGGGACTCTGGATCTCCGTCCTGCTGCC
>SLNU01000179.1 GCA_007132865.1 Bacteroidales bacterium
TAAAGAGCATTGTGGCCTTTGGCGCCTTTGTGGAGATCATCCCCGGCAAGGAAGGACTGCTCCACATCAGCGAGATTGAATGGAGAAGGCTGGAGAAGGTGGAGGATTCCGGACTGAAGGTTGGTGATGAAATCGATGTAAAACTGTTGGATATCGACAAGAAAACCGGCAAGCTGAAACTTTCAAGGAAAGTCCTGCTACCCAGAGAGCCCCGTGAAGACCGGAAATAATCCGGTAGATCGAAGACCGGAAATAATCCGGCAGATTGAAGATTCCTGCTCCCATGCAACTGAACGATCGGTTGCATGACTGAACGATCGGTTGCATGGGAGTTACAAGGGAATCACATGCTTGGGGGCATGCTTGGAATACTTGCAACCTGCTGGGGGTTTTTTACGTAAACATATAGGTAAAACAAGCTTTAGGCGTACCATATGAGGCAGTTAAAAATAACCAAACAGGTCACCAACCGCGATACCGCTTCGCTGGACAAATACCTGCAGGAGATCGCGAGAGTCGGACTGATCACGGCGGAGGAAGAGGTCGTGCTGGCACAGAAGATCAGGCAGGGCGACAAAAAAGCCCTGGAAAAACTTACCAAGGCCAACCTTCGTTTTGTGGTATCCGTCTCCAAACAATACCAGAACCAGGGCCTTAGCCTTCCCGACCTGATCAATGAGGGGAACCTCGGACTGATCAAGGCGGCCCAGCGATTTGACGAAACCAGGGGTTTTAAGTTTATCTCCTATGCGGTATGGTGGATCCGCCAGTCCATTTTACAGGCCCTGGCAGAACAGTCCCGCATTGTCCGCCTTCCCCTTAACAAAATCGGCACCATCAACAAGATCAACAAGGCATTCGGCCAGCTTGAGCAAGAGCTTGAGCGGGAACCCAATGCCCAGGAGATCGCCGATCTGCTGGGGCTGCCCCTGGAAGAGGTCAAGGAAAGCCTGAAAAACTCCAACCGCCACATTTCCATGGATGCTCCTTTGGTTCAGGGGGAAGAGTCGGATATGTATGAAGTACTCGGAAATGATGAGGCCGACATGCCCGAAAGCAACCTGCTTCGGGATTCCCTGAAACGGGAGATCGAGCGCACCATTTCAACCCTTACCGACCGGGAGGCCGAGGTGATACGCTATTATTTCGGTTTGAACGGAATGCAACCCCATACCCTGGAGGAAATCGGGGAAAAGCTGGAACTGACCCGCGAAAGAGCCCGCCAAATCAAGGAAAAGGCCCTTCGCCGCTTAAAGCATTTGTCCCGCTCCAAAAACTTAAAAAACTACCTCGGTTAGCTGTTGGACATTGGCCGTTAGCTATTAGCCAACACCCAATACCCAACAGCCAATAGCCAACAGCCAATACCCAACAACCAATAGCCAACACCCAATACCCAACAACCAATATCCAATATCCAATACCCAACAGCCAATAGCCAACACCCAACAGCCAACACCCAACACCCAATGCCCCTAGTAGCCCCTTCCCTTCTTGCTGCAAATTTTCTGGACCTGGGTCGGGAGATCGAAATGGTCAACCGCTCAGAGGCCGACCTGTTTCACGTGGACGTGATGGACGGCATGTTTGTGCCGAACCTTAGCTTTGGTTTCTTCATCATCAAGCAGATCAAGTCCGTGGCCAAAAAACCCCTGGACGTGCACCTGATGATCGAAGCGCCTGAGCGCTACCTGGAAGATTTCAGAAATGCCGGTGCCGACTGGCTCACCGTGCACTACGAGACCTGCCCCCACCTGCACATGACCGTAAACCGGATCCGCCAACTGGGCATGCAGCCTGGGGTGGTGATCAATCCCCACAACAATGTGGAACTTCTGGAAGGCATTCTGCCTGAGGTGGACCTGGTGCTGCTCATGTCTGTGAACCCGGGTTGGGGCGGTCAGGCGTTCATTGAGCATACCTATGCCCGGCTTGAACATCTGAGGGAATTGCGTGCAAAAACAGGTTCCCGCTTCCTGATCCAGGTCGACGGGGGCGTGGACCTGCACAATGCCGACAGGCTGGTTCAAAGCGGTGCCGACATCCTGGTTGCCGGAACCACCGTCTTCAAATCATCCGACCCCATACAGGCCATTGCAGAGTTGAAAAAGGCAGGGCAGTCCGGACTCACCCGAAACGCATAAACAAGGCATTCCTTGGGAGCCGGGAAATACAATCCCGAAGCACACCGGAAGCGCCCTGTAAGCAAGGCGGAGCATGCCCGATTCAGAACGCATACCGCATGCCCGCAATAGTGCGGTCTGCATTCGGCATCTTGTGCGGGGGACGGGGTTCCTTGTCAATGAAATGGGGAAATCCGTGAATGACGTCCAGCAAGTGAATATCCACTGTTTCCATCGGGTCCACCCAGAACTCCAGTATGATTCCCTCCTCCGGGAATGTAAAATACGGGATGAAATGCCAGGATGTATTGGCAATGGTACGGATCTCCCATGGTCCCCCTTCGTTGATTGACATCTTCACCGGGGAGCTGCCCGCCTGGATATACATATTCATCCAATGGGCCATCCTTTCAGAGCGGATATGCAGCTTCAGTGCACGTTGGCCGTCATAGACGGTGTCTGAAAGCAGTTCCGCCACCGGAACGGGAAGATCCGGACCCGCTGCCTGCATGGCCAAATAGCGTTGTCTGCCGGGCGGCACAAAGCGGGACCACGCCAGGGTATCCGGATTGTCCGTAAGAAACTGACTCGTCCACTGGTCTGTTTCCCTGTCAATTGTTACCCAGAGGGTCTCCCCCATCACCCCGTCAGTAGCATATAGAATATTGGTCAATTTCTGGTAGCGTTGGTCATATTCCAGCCGGGTACCCCCCTTGCCAACGAAGAACAATCCAGCCACGAGAAACAGCACCGGAAATACCCAGGTCCGACTGCCGGTAACCTGGACCAAATGCGGCACCAGCAGCCCGGCCATTAGTCCGACAAGAATCAACGCATACCCGAGCATCCCCAAGCCCATGGCCACTGTAAACAGGTAAGCCGTAAAGGGAAACCAGGCCAATGCCGGCAATGCGAAAACCAGCAGAACCAATACTTTCAGCCATTCATGCCCCATCCTGCTGGCCACACCGAAATAGAGGGCCGCTCCCACAATAGCAAAGGCCAGTGGCCAGGTGAACAGGTGGCTTACTCCCGGGGCAGCAAACGAAGTGGCCAGCATCAGCACCATCCAAACGAGCATGGCACCGGCTGCCAGGTCCCATTCCGGCAACGGCTTGCGCAGAATCACGTACAACGCCCCGGCAACCAACATGGAATACAGCAGTAGCATCCAGCTGAACTGTCCGCTCCAGGCAATGAGGACCCATCCGACAATGAGCAAAGTCAACACCTGCCAGAGTCTTACCCCCGTGCGGGCAAGATGAAAGAAAACCAGCGAAAACGCCATGACCAGTGCGCCGAACCCCATCACCAGCTCAGGGGTGTTGAACTCCAGCAAGCGCATGTCGGCCCCTGGATAATACCGCGACAAGATCAGAAACAGGGCATTGGAAAGCACGAACACCGCCAGCAGGTAAACAGCAAAAGTCAGAAAACCGAACAGAATCTTTAGCGGGCGTAAAAGCTTTTTAATCACGCCCGTCACGAGCAGAACAAGAAACATCAAGGTGATCAGAATGGCCAGGGGTGCGGCTCGATCGTAAGCATACCAGGCAAAGCCGAAGCCGATGGTATTGAAGAAAACCGCATTCTTGTCTGACGGCAGGTCCAGTGTGTGGTCGCCCAATTGCAGGGCCAGTCCGGTGATATGGGTCCCATGATGCTGCACCGACCGAAGGTCCAAATGCTCGGTCCGATCCCCAGCGGTATGGTAATCAAAGCCATTCTCAATAAACGCAAAATTCAGTCCCTCGAAGCCCGCCTGCTTGAACGGGCTGAAATCGGTGTCGTTCGGCATGCGGCTGTATATCTCATACCCCAGTGAATTTCCCATGGGTTTGGAAGCGCCCCTTGAAAAAGCCCGGACCAAATCCAGGTTGCCGTCGCTGGTCTCAAACAGAAAGCTGGCCCCGGCGGTTCCGCGGCTTTCAATGTTCACCACCACCGCCACATCGTCTGCCCAGGGATGCTCTGCCAAGAATGCCTTGGCCCCCAGCAGTCCGTATTCCTCCCCGTCGGGGAACAGGAATACCATGTCATTTTTCATTGTCGGATGGTGTTGCAGCAGGCGGATCAGCTCCAGCATGGAGATCAGCGCAGAACCGTTGTCGGCCGCCCCGTAGCTTTCCTCCCTCGAGTCGTAATGCCCCATGAACATTACGGCCCTTCCGTCCCCGCTGCCCCGAATGCGCCCCATGACGTTAAAAAGCATTGCCGCGCGCTGGGTGTCTGCATCAAAAAATTCGGTTTGCTGGATGACAGGTTCCACCCCGAGTAAGGCAAGCTGTTCCGCCAGGTAGTCTCGCACCCGAGCGTTGGCCGGACTGCCGATCGGATTTTTTTCGGCGCCAATCGCTGCCAGGTGGACCGCAGCCCGGGCGGCCGAAAATTCGGACTCAGGGGCATCCGCCGGAATGATGGATGGGGGGCGGCTAAGGTAGAATGAGAGAAACACGATGGCTACCATGCCCATCATCATGGCCAGGGAAATGCCGAATGGCATAGGCGTACCCTCATGGCCTGACAGACGGGTTTTATGTTCCGGGCCTGAATCTGTATGTTGCATATTGGTCGGATAGGAATGAATTCCAATTTAATGAATCCCAAATATATAGAAAAATCCCGACCACCAATAGATCCGGTCATGGCTCCGTATATTTATTCAGCAGACTGTTCCCCGCTCCTCAGCACATAGATGTTCCATGGTGCCACCAGGTGTTCATTGACCCAGGGATAGGGTTCA
>SLNU01000280.1 GCA_007132865.1 Bacteroidales bacterium
ACCAAAGAGCCCTCAAGCGCGGCAATGCCGGAGATAGAAGGTGCAAGGACTATTTACGTAGGTGTTACCGGAGATTATATACCACTGGACTATATAGCCGCCGACGGACGTCCGGCAGGGTTTAATGTAGCGCTCCTTTCAGAGATATCAGAGTTACTGCAGATTAATTTTGAACTGGTTTCAATCGAATCACAAGCCAAGTTCTCTGCCCTGCAAAGCAGTAGAATTGATGTGATCTTTAGTCAGACCTATAATCAGCAAATAGCTTCTTTATTCAGCGATAGGGTTGTAATGACCAGATCCTATTTCACGGATGACGGAGCCTGTTTCCTGGTAAAAAAGTAATCACTTGAAAGTTGCATGCTTGTTTGTGCTGTTGTTCTGCCAGAGTCTTTTGACTTTGGGGCAGGAGAGCGTACGCCCGGACAGTATTGTTACGCATACAGGGAAGCCCGTTGAAGTTTTTATTTCTCAACTGGATGAGTTTATCGTAACTGCCCAAAAACGCCCGGAGACAATTAAAGCTGTACCCATCTCACTTTCGACCTTAACCACTGCTTTTCTTGAGCGGAACGTGGTGGAGTCGATGGGAGGTATGGCAGCTTTTGTCCCCGGGGTTCAGGTGCAGGAGCAGTCGGTATTGTACCCTGGTTTTGTGATCCGGGGTCTTACCTCCGATTATATCCTTCTGAATACGGACAACCGCGTTTCGGTGTTTCAGGACGGGATCTCTATTAGCAAGCAAATCGGGGCTGCTGTCGAATTCTTTGACATCGACCGGGTGGAAGTGCTCAAAGGCCCTCAGGGCACGCTATTCGGGCGCAGTGCCCAGATAGGTGCCATTCACCTGATTACAAACCGGGCACAAAATGAGAGTTCAGGAAGTTTCGCGTTGGGCACAGGGAATTACAAACAACTCCGTACAGACGGATATATAAACCTGCCTTTGATAGACGACAAACTCTTTCTTCGCCTGGCCGGGATCTATAACAAGCGCGATGGCTATGTGGAAAACCTGTCGGGTGGCACGCTCATGGGAAAAAACAGTCTGGCCAACAGGGCATCCCTAAGTTTTCAGCCTGACAAGTACAGCTCATTGGAACTCAGCTTCAATTACCAGCGCGACAGGCCCACCGGAACAGCTTTTAAAAGTGGGCACTTTGCACCTGCAGGAGGCGATACCGACCCGTTTACCTTTGTAGATCATGAAGCCGGTGATGATCTGGTGGACAGGCGTAACGTCTATGGGATCACTTCACAATACAGGAAGCATTTCGATGATGGGTTAAGTTTCACTGCGATAACCGGCTACCGGAGCGTCAATTCCACAGCGCTTATTGATGCCGACGGAACCAAAGCCCAGGCGCTTGGCATGGAGGCCTCCATTATGTATGATCAGTTTAGCCAGGAGGTCCGTTTCAATCTCGACAGGGAGCAATTTATGGGATTTGCGGGAGGAAATTACTTTCGCGAGTCTGGCCATCTGGGATACGTGCTTGAGCATGATGAACGCAGTTATTTCGCCATGCTTTCCCCCATGCTGGCCAATGCAATCCCCGGGATGCAGCCTATCCCCATGATTATCGGGGGTGAACCCAATCTGTCCGTTTCTGTAAATCCCTTGACCGGTAGAGCGCTTAAACCCTTTCATACCGAGAGCTCTCTATACGGTGCCGGGAACAAGGCTTTTGATGTGTTTGCCGATGGGACCTATAAATTGACTCAGAAACTATGGATCACCGCTGGTGCCCGCCTTATCATGGAAGACCTTACTTCCTTTCTGCATGTGGACCCTGCTGAAGTTCCCGGCACACTGGGTTTTATATTGGGGCGCGGGCCAAATAACCTGTTCCAACCCACTGATGGCAGGAAAGAAGAAAACAAAAAATTTACAGACTGGGTAGGTCGCGCCGTCCTGCAGTATGAACTCTCAGAACAAGTGAGCACTTATGCCTCCTGGTCTAAGGGTCGCCGGCCCAATGTTATTCAGGTCCTGGCTGACACCGTCGAGGTGTTGAAAGCCGAACGGGTTCACAACTACGAACTGGGGGTCAAAACGCTGTCTCTGAGCAAGCGCATTCAACTCAACCTAAGTGGGTTCCTTTATAACTACAGCCATTTCCAGACCAGGACGCTGGACCTTGAAGGCGGATCACCGATCCATATCACCGATTCAGGAAAGGCCAGGGGTGTGGGGGTGGAAACCGATACGCAGATTGCTGTCACCCGCAACCTCAGGGTCTTTGCCAACCATGCCTGGCTAAAGGCCCGGTTTAATGACAAAGACACTCATGGCAACCCGCAGGAACTGGCAGGGAACACCTTTCGTCTCACTCCCAAACATTCAGGTGCTGCCGGGCTTTCGTACCAGTTTGAACTGGGAAGGACAGGTTATATTGATGCGGATATTTCAGTTACCTTCAAATCGGGGCATTATTTTGAAGACGACAATGACCCTGAACTATATCAACACGGATTCGCTCTGGTGAACGCAGCACTTCAATACACCACCGCGAACAAAAAGCATGGAGGGCGCCTGAATTTCAATAATTTATTCAATAACCGTTACCTGATTGATGCCGGCAATGCCGGACTTCTATTTGGGATTCCCACCTTTGTTCCGGGACCACCGCGATTTTTCGGGATGCAGCTGTTCACCCATTTTTAGAACCTGACTGATTACGATTTCTGATCGTTATGGTTGTAAGACGATTCCATTTTTGGAACGTGGGTGTGACTAAAAACAACGATTCTTACATCTGAATTTATCAACAACCACCAATTATACCCAAACGGGTATATTTTAAATATTTTTATTACATTTACACCCGAAAGGGTATATATGAAAAAATCAATCCAACCACTTCAGGCATTCCTCAAAGAAAAAAGGCGAATGCTAAAAATCACCCAACAGCAGCTTGCTGTTAAGTCCGGGGTGGGTTTGAGGTTTATTCGTGAGATGGAACAGGGCAAGGCTTCTTTGCGGATGGATAAGGTAAACCAGGTTTTGCTGATGTTTGGGTATGAACTTGGTCCGGTACCACTGGACCGCAATAAATTGATCGATGAGGAAAGCTAGAGTATATTATCGCGACAAAATAAGGGCATTAATAAGCCCTCAGCATCGCAGACAAAGCGCATTCTACAAGGTGTTCAGCAAATTGGGCGAGACCTTTCCGAAGCTCGGTTTTTGATGTAAGTTTTCAAATACCCTCAAACAACAAACCCCAGATCTATGCTAAATATTTTGGAAATACTGAAGAAAGTTGAATTGTTCAGCGAACTTCAAGAAGATGAAATCAACCTGTTGGTCAAGGAAATAGAAAAGAAAACCTACAAAGAAGGAGACTTTTTATTTTCAGAGAACACCCCCGGATCCAGAAAGCTGTTTGTGCTGGCCGAAGGCAGCGTTGAGTTATTTAAATCGACCCCTTACGGAGATGAAAAACGCCTTGCCTTGTTTGGTAATTTTGATTTTCTCGGAGAGGGGACCATGCTGTCAGATACCCCTCACAGTACCAGTGCCAGGGCTCTGCAGGACACCACTACCCTTATCCTCAGCGGGGAACGTTTCAAAACGATGCTCTCCACCCATCCCCAGGTTGCGTTAAAGGTTTTTTACCGCATTTCACAGGTCATCTCCAGACGAATGCGACAAAGCAACTCTCGCATTGTGAACCTTGCAGAACAATACGTTTCCGGTCGCACCCGCCTTGAGAAAGACCTGCTTGGAGAACGAAAGGTTCCTGACGAAGCATATTATGGGATACAGACTTTAAGGGCATTGGAAAATTTCAATATATCGGGGGTCACTCTGGCATTCTTTCCTATATTAATCCAAAGCCTTGTGATGGTCAAAATGGCCGCCGCCAAAGCCAATCATGACCTTGGACTTCTTCCCACCCAAATTGCAAATGCCATTGAAACGGCTTGCCAGGAGATCATCAACGGCCGACTGCACAGCCAGTTTGTTGTAGACATGATCCAAGGCGGGGCCGGTACCTCCACCAATATGAATACCAATGAGGTCATTGCCAATAGGGCGTTGGAGCTTCTTTCACACGAAAAGGGAGCGTATCAATACTGCCATCCCAATAGCCACGTCAATCTTTCCCAAAGCACCAATGATGCCTATCCGACAGCCATTAAAATGGCCCTTTTCAACAGCAACCGTAAGCTGGTGAGCGTTTTAAAAGAACTAATAAAAGGGTTCAGGGAAAAAGAGACAGCCTTTGAAAACATCATTAAAATGGGCCGTACACAATTGCAGGATGCAATTCCCATGACCCTCGGACAATCGTTTGGGGCATGGGCCACCACGCTTGAAGAAGACATTAAAAGGCTAAATGAGAATGCGGACCTGTTTCTGGAGATCAACATGGGCGGGACAGCTATTGGAACGGGACTCAACGCCGACCCCGCTTATGGGGAGACGGTATTGCGCCACCTTCGTGACATCAGCGGTCTGGATCTGAGATTGGCTGAAAACCTGGTGGAGGCCACCCAGGACACCGGGGCCTTTGTGATGTATTCTTCCTCCGTGAAACGTCTTGCCGTAAAACTGTCAAAAATATCCAACGACCTCAGGCTATTATCATCCGGACCCCGGGCGGGCTTGAATGAAATCAACCTACCCCCCATGCAACCCGGCTCCTCCATCATGCCCGGAAAGGTCAACCCTGTAATTCCTGAAGTGGTAAACCAGATTGCTTTCAAAGTGATCGGAAATGACCTCGTCGTGACCCTGGCAGCGGAGGCAGGCCAACTGGAGCTGAACGTCATGGAGCCCATCATCGTTCAAAGTCTGTTCCAGAGTATAGAGATGCTTAAAAACGGCATGGGTAC
>SLNU01000086.1 GCA_007132865.1 Bacteroidales bacterium
CCAGGCTGGCACCCGGATCCACTTCTTCAAAGGCCCTGCCAAACAGGGTAATAAAATCGTCGCGGCTGGTGCGCTGCATCTCCAGGGCGCGTTCCATGGCCGCCTGAAAGGTTTGATCGGTGGTGTAACCAGCCAGTGCCCGGACGATCTCCGCCACGCTGATCTCCAGGGTCACGTTCATACCGCCCCGCAGGTCAAGCCCCAGGTTCAATTCACGCTCCTTGACTTCGCGGAATGTATAGTTCCTGATGCCCAGGTTAAATACCGGGATATTCATCATGGAATCCAGGTAGAACCTTTCCTCCATCCTGACGATCGAATCATAGATCCTTGCCTCCAGGAGATGGTCTCCTTCGGCCAGGGTGGCTGCTTGCTGAACGAATCGCTCACTGTGTGCATAACCCCTGGCATCGCGTTCGACCTTCCGGGCAAAGAATGTGAAAGAAAGCTGGTACAGGCATACCACTGCGAACGCAATGGCAAAGAATTTGATCATCCCTTTATTTTGCATATTCTTGGGTTTTTGGTGTTTTCTTTATGGTATAAGGGTATAAGATGGGTAAACCGGTTTTTTAAAGCGACCGCAAAGTTAGTTGATTTTTTTTTGAAAGGGAAAAAATCATGGTCCTTTTTGCGGCCTCATTATTAAATATTTACGATAAGGCTTTGGTTCGGACAGTCAATCACTGCATTCATTTTCAGCAAAAGGTCGCAACCCAGCACCAGATCGATCTTTGGCAGGTCGAACAGGGCATAGGAATCATTGATGGCCTTGAGGTCAATCACCACCACTTCACAATCCCTTAATTCCAGTCCGCCTACCTCAACCCGCGCTATAACCGTCTGAAACGCCTCAATGGGTCCGGTTCCAAGTCCTGAGAAAAACTTTTCATATTTTTTCATTGTCGGATGGTCCAGGTAATGCATCACCCGGTGCTTATCCAGTATGGTTCGCGAGGCCCCAGTGTCGATCAGCGCGTTGGCCTTTAAACCATTAAGTTTCAAGCATACCATCAGGTGGTAGCCGCTGTTGTCAATGCGTAATATCTGGAGTGGGACTTTCTTCATCGGAAAGTGCAAATATAAACAAAAGGGGCTTGCAGCAATGTTGGTTCCCGCAAGCCCCCTTTTATATATTGTCGGATCAATTACTGGGTCAGGCTGTGCTCGGTACGGATAATTTCCATTCCTCTGCGGATGGCCTGTTCATTCAATGGGATCAGGTTGTGATAGCGTTCCGGGAGTACTTTCTTCAGTCCCTTGATCACATTCTCCAGTTCCAGAATGGGTTTTACCTTCAGGAATCCGCCGATGACGATCATATTGAACACCT
This sequence comes from Bacteroidales bacterium, assembly GCA_007132865.1. The sequence goes on from SLNU01000086.1 coordinate 1,334, forward strand.
TGGTGTTGTTCATCTTGACGCTTTCGTCATAGGCTGGGATGGCGCAAATATTTATGTCGGTACGCCGCGGTTTGCGCGTCATGCCATTCTCCTCATAAATTAGCAATCCGCCAGGCTTCACCGCATCTTCGAATTTGTCCATAGAGGGCTGGTTCAGCACAATGGCCGTGTCAAATGCATTCAACACGGGTGAGCTGATATCCTTGTCACTGATGATGGCTGTACAGTTGGCGGTTCCTCCACGCATTTCCGGTCCATAGGAAGGCATCCAACTCACCTCCTTTTCCTGCATCACCCCGCTATAGCATAGTATCTGTCCCATGGACAAAACACCCTGTCCGCCAAACCCGGCAATAATGATTTCTTCAGTCATGGTTTTCTGTTTTATTATTCTGGAACTTTAATATCTCCCAATGGATAAAAGGGAAACATATTCTCTTCCATCCATTTGTTGGACTGTACCGGGGTCATTTTCCATCCCGAGGGACAGTTCGCAACAATTTCCACAAAGCAAGTCCCCTTATTCAGTTTCTGGTATTCCAGCGCCTTTTTCAAAGCTCTTTTTGTTTTCCTGGCATTTCCCGGGGTATGAACGCTTTGCCTGGTCACAAAATAGGTCCCCGGAAGCTGGGCGAGGAGTTCGGTAATTTTAAGCGGATTACCCATGGTGGCCACATCCCGCCCGCGGGGCGAGGTGGAGCTTTTCATTCCGGGCAGCGTGGTGGGAGCCATTTGTCCCCCAGTCATCCCGTAGATCCCATTGTTGATGAATACGATCAGGATATTCTCCCCCCGGTTGCAGGCATGGATCGTCTCGGCGGTGCCGATCGCGGCAAGGTCGCCATCACCCTGGTAGGTGAAAACGGTCTTATCGGGGAATACCCGCTTGATTCCGGTGGCCACGGCAGGTGCGCGCCCGTGTGCGGCCTCGGTCATGTCCACATCGAAATAATAATAGGCCAGCACAGAGCAACCCACCGGAGCGACCCCGATGGTTTCTCCTTGCAGTCCCAGTTCATCGATGGCCTCGGCCAGCATGCGGTGGGCCGTACCGTGCCCGCATCCCGGACAGTAATGCATTACCCGGTCGGTAAGCACCTTGGTCTTTTCGTAAACCAGGTTTTCGGGCTTAATCAGGTTTTCTGCCATATGTCTATCCTCCGATAATTTTTTGTTCCAATGCATTCAGTATCTCGTCCGGATTGGGAATCATGCCCCCGAAGCGGCCGAAATGTTCCACTTTGGTCTTGCCATTCACCGCCAGCCTTACGTCTTCCACCATCTGCCCGGCATTCATCTCGACGGTCAGAATGCCTTTGACCTGTCCGGCCAGTTTGTTAATCGCTTCCACCGGGAAGGGGTAAAGCGTCTGGGGACGGATTAGGCCAACCTTGATGCCTTTTTCCCTGGCCATCTCCATGGCCTTGCGGGTAATGCGGGCGCAGGAACCGAAAGCGGCGAACAGGTATTCGGCGTCCTCGCACAAATGGGTCTCGTAACGGACCTCATTCTTCTCGATCTCCCGGTATTTGGCCTGCAACCTCAGGTTTACCTTCTCCTGTTCTTCCGACTGCAACTGCAAGGAAGTCACGATCACGCTGTCGCGCCCGGGTTTCTTGCCTACGGTGGCCCATTCAGGTTCCTCCGTGAGGCGGGGTTGCTGCTCGAACAACTCCACTTTCTCCATCATCTGCCCGATGATGCCGTCAGAGAGAATCATAATCGGGTTGCGGTATTTAAAGGCCAGTTCAAATGCCAGCTTGACGTAGTCCACGCTTTCCTGCACAGTAGCCGGTGCCAGCACGATCAGCTTGTAGTCACCGTGTCCGCCTCCCTTGACCGCCTGGAAATAATCCGACTGCGAAGGCTGAATCGTTCCCAATCCGGGACCTCCGCGGACCACGTTCACCAGGACGCAAGGCAGCTCTGCCCCAGCGATATAGGAAATGCCTTCCTGTTTAAGACTCATGCCCGGGCTCGAAGACGAGGTCATGGCCCGTTTACCGCAACCGGCAGCGCCGTAAACCATGTTAATGGCGGCCACTTCGCTTTCGGCCTGCAGTACAACCATGCCCGTGCGTTCCACCGGGTTTTCGCGCATCAGATACTCGATAATTTCTGACTGGGGGGTGATGGGGTATCCAAAATAGGCATCGGCACCTGCCCGGATGGCTGCCTCGGCCAGGGCCTCATTGCCCTTCATTAATCTCAATTCCTTCATAATGCCTTTCTTTTTAAAAACATGCCTGGGTTTTAATGATTACTTTTCCCTGTAGACAGTGATCACTGCATCGGGACATACCACCGCGCAGTTCGCGCAGCCTGTACAACCGCTGTTCACCGTGATCGCGTAGTGGTAACCCTTGCTGTTCACCTCATTGCTCAGTGCCAGCACCTCGTGGGGGCAGGCTGTCAGGCAAACCTCGCAGCCCTTGCATTTTTCTATGTTGATGACAACATCTCCTTTTTTTGCCATTGTCGGATGATTTGTTGAAATAAAAGCCTTTGCGGCAAAACTAAAATTAATTATTCAAAGCAAGAATTAAAACCCGCGACTATTTTGTTTTAGACTGTTTTAAGTGTTGATTATCAGACTTAAGAAATAATAAATTAAAAAGATTCTAAACAAATCATTCCAAAGTATTTTAGTATTTTTACATTCGAATGCGCAAGCCCAAAAGAACTTTTTTTAAGCGGCTGCTGATCATCTTAACCAACACCCTGATCGCCCTGCTGCTCCTCCCCTTGCTGGTCCTGTTCATCAGCAACCAGGTCATACGTATTTCTGCAGAAGCCTACCTCTACGACTCCCCCGAGCTGATTCCGTACAATAGAGTCGGACTGGTCCTCGGTACCTCCCACCGGGTAAGAAGCGGCGGGCCCAATCCCTATTTCAACAACCGGATGGAGGCCGCAGCCGAACTGTACCATAGCGGGAAGGTGAGTTACCTGCTTTTGAGCGGAGACAACCGGACCCAGTGGTACAATGAACCCGGACAAATGCGGGAAAAATTACTTGAGCTGGAAGTTCCGGACAGCGCCATTTACCTCGACCAATCGGGGCTTAGAACCCTGGATTCAGTGATCCGCGGACGGGAAGTATTTGGACAGTCGGGATTTACCGTGGTTTCCCAGCGGTTTCACAACCAACGGGCGGTATACATTGCCCGGCAAAATGGTATTGAGGCAGTGGCCCTGAATGCAAGGGACGCGGAAAGGGGAAACCACCCCAGCCTCCTGGTCAGGGAATGGTTTGCCAAAACGAATGTGTTTTTAGACATACTGCTGAAAAAACAACCGCGGTTTTTGGGTGAGCGCATAGAAATAGGGACTTAGGTTCCATTGCGACTTATTTGAAGGCAACCCGTAATACTTAAATCAATACACAATGGAAATTCAGGACAAGATCATCAATGCATTCAAAGAAACCGGGCAGGCCATGCGACCCGGTGAGTTGGCAGAGAAAGCCGGGTTGGACAAAAAAGAGGTGGAGAAGGCCATCAAGAA
>SLNU01000239.1 GCA_007132865.1 Bacteroidales bacterium
TCCACAAATCGCTTTACGTGGCATGTTTCCCCCTTAAACTAGAAGTCAGGGAAGCCCCGATCGAGATGGTGGGTCTGCCGGGTAAGCTTCAGATCCTGCAACACCGATGACTTCACCCGAATGGTAAACATGTACCGTTTCATATATCCGAAAGGCACCCAGTTCAGGGTCATTTCCCAGCAGTGGAGGTCCCGGTATAAATCCACGGAGGTATAGGTAAACTCCTTCTGCCTGAAATCAAAACCTGAGCGGAAACCGATTCGCCATTTGGGTGTCAGCCTGAGATCTCCTGAGATCCCCAGGCTTTGTATCACATCCCTGTCATAATTCCTGATGGCATGCAGGTAACGGGAATTGTACATAAATGAATAATTCAGGTTGAGTGACCAGGGAACCGTATAATCAATGCCATGCGCAAGGGCTTCGATTGATCCGGGTCCGCCATCAGGAGGCAGCCCCTCCTCCATCGCCCCGGGTTGATCCGGCATACCATGGGCATTCATTTCGGGCGGGCCCTGCATACCGCCAGACGGGTCCTGCATGCCCCCCCCTGCACCGGGTTGCCGCCCCCCACTGCGTGACCGGAAGGTATAGGTCAGCGCAAATGACCAGCTCGTATTATTCAGCTGAAAATACTTTCCGCCATCCTCCCAGATATAACGGTCAATATAGTTCCCCAGGGAGTCCCTGGCGTAAATTGTAAAAGCACTGGAGAAATTGATGTTCAGGTCCCCGAACAGACGTGTCCGCGCACTGACCCTGATATCAGACCAATTCAGGGAATCCCTGGCAAGGTCATAACCTCCGGCAATGCTTAAATTATCTATCAGCGCTATTTTTCGCTCCCCGTCCAATGTATCCCTTCTATCCCGCACCTTCATCTCCAGGTTGTTCGTGAGGCTGAACCCAATGTTGCCAGACCGGTTTGCTTGCGGACCGGGATACATTCCGCCTTCGAAAACCGAATACCTTACCTCCCTGTCAAGTCTGGGGTTGTAGTAGGTCTGGTAGTAACCCCAGAAGGGATCCGCAAAATCCGGGCGGTAAGACAGGCTAATGCTAGGCGATACCACATGCCGGACAGCCCTGACAGGTCCCCTTCTGAACTGCATCATCCCGTAAAGCCTGGAACTTAAACCCGTCGATATATTGAAATCCCTTGCTGCCCGGAAACCCGGGATCGTATCTATGCGTTCCCTTCCGTAAATCGTATCGCCTCCCTGAATGATGTATAACTGTTCATCCCATGTCTTTTCAATGGTCTGGAAGTACCAGCGCTCATTGTAGTTGATGTTGCTATTCAGGTTCAAGTGGTTCAGCACCTGGGTAGAATAGGAGATCGGAATGACATGGTTGACCCCGCTGCGCATTTGCGACCAGGTCTCCGGCTCAAACAACAGGGAGTCCAATGTTCGCAACTCATTGCGGGCATTCATGTTGTAACTCATGTTGATGTCCTCATACCACCGGGTGGGTCCGCTTACCTGCGCACGCCTGAAGGGATAAAAGCGGTTCACGCTGAAGGCCAGCTCGGGGAGGCTCAGGTCTACCGTCCGGTTAATGGTGTTCTGACTGTGCCGGGCATTGGCCGAAAAATTGTATCGTCCGGCCCAGGAAGCGGTATAGGAGATATTGGATGAGAAAGTGTTGGTCAGGTAATCCTGGTCTGAGATCGGGTTGAACCGGCTGGCCTGGGAACTACCGGCATTCACGCTGGCCCTGAACGTGCTGTTGGGCCTTGCCTTGGGATCCTGGTTGTGGCTCCAGACCACCCGGAAGTCACGGTTTCGGGCATAGCCGGGCAGGTCCCGCTCCCCCTGGATATTTATCGCATAGCTCAGGTTGAAATTGCCTGTATAACGGTACCTTACGCGGTAATTGGACCCAAGCCTAAGGCCCCAGCTGCCCCTCGAATAAATATCACCCCGCAGCGAGAGGTCCATGTAGTCATTTATCCCCCAGTAAAAACCGCCATTCTCCAGGTAAAAACCTCGTTCCGCACTTTCCCCGTAGGATGGCATAAGGATACCGGAAGCCTGCCCCCTTTTGTTCGGAAAAAAGCCGAAAGGCAGGAAAAGGGGCATGGGTACGCCTTCGATTACCAGAAATGCCACACTGGAAACAATCTTGTCATCCGGGATTAGCTTGGCTTTCCTGAAGGCAATATGGAAATGTGGTTCCGGGTCATCACAGGTGGTGTATTTCCCGTCCTGCACATGCACGACCCGGTCTGGCTGTATCTTCACCACACCCCCGTGCAAATACCCGTCCGCTTCCTCTGTGATCACATCGACCGTCCGACCCCTTTCCGTCTCAAAGTTATATCGGAGTTGCTTTGACTCAAAGCTTTGCGGACCCTCCGTGAAAACCGGGTTGCCCCTGATGACGCCAAGGGAATCAGGCATGCCCATGGCGAACAATTCGTTTTTCCGGAAATCGATCTCTACGAATGCCGCCTGCAAATGTATCTGATCATATTTCAGGTCTGCATCCCCGTAAAGCAGGACCTTCTGTCCGGCCACATCAAAGAATATGGAATCAGTAGCAGAATAGTCTACCCGCGAATCCAGGATTACGCCTGACCCGGCCTGTCGCTCCACCATGGGTGGCAAAGTGTCAACTGGTAGGGCTTCGGGCTGCGGCATTGCCTGGGGATCGGTCTGCTGCAAGGCCCGGGGAATGGTGTCCGTGAGCCCTTCAGGCTGCTGAACACCCGGGGGGGCCTGCTGAACACCCTGGGGAGCAATTCCTTCAGGAGCAACAGGAATTTGTCCCTGTATGGCCGGCAGAAGGCAGAAAGCGGCAATGAGCAGGACCGAAAACTTAATCCCCGATTTGGCAGACAACTTGATTTAATGTTATTTTTGTATAATAATCGCGTGGCAATCCGTTATTATCAAAGCATCATCCGGGACAAAACTAATCAAAATAAGCATATTTTTGGGACCCGGAAAAATCGAGCCATTACAGATGAAACGTTTGATCCTTTATTTTGGTATTATTTCCCTGCTGGTCCAGTTCCCTGAGCCCGCCTATGCAGACCGCCGAGGCTTTGTGAACACCGTGGTCATTGACCCCGGGCACGGGGGAAGAGACCCCGGAGCCGTTGGCAGGCGGGTCCGGGAGAAGGACATCACGCTGGCCATTTCCCTGAAGCTCGGGGAATACATCAAGGAACACCTTCCTGATGTGAAGGTGGTTTATACACGAACCACCGATGAATTTGTGGAATTGTGGCGACGTGCGCAGATCGCCAATGAGAACCAGGCAGACCTGTTCATATCCATCCATTGCAACAGTGCCCGAAACACGGCTGCGACCGGCACGGAAACCTTTGTTATGGGTTTGCACCGTAGCCAGGCCAATCTGGAAGTGGCCCGCAAGGAAAATGCCTCCATTCTTTTTGAGGAAGATTATATGGAAACCTATGAGGGCTTCGACCCCCATTCCCCGGAAGCCAACATCATATTTACCCTTTACCAGAATGCCTACCTGGACCAGAGTCTTGCCGTGGCTTCGATGATACAGGGTCAGTTCAGGGAAAGAGCCAGGCGGGTGGACCGGGGCGTTAAGCAGGCAGGCTTCCTTGTCCTTTACCAGGTCACAATGCCAGGGATTCTGGTGGAAGCCGGTTTTCTTAGCAACCCCAGGGAGGAGGAATACCTGGCTTCTGAGGCTGGTCAGGCCCATATCGCCTCGGCGATATTCCGTGCGTTCCGGGACTACAAGGAGCAGCAGGATGCCCTGGCATCTGCCAGGCGTCGTTATGCTTACGGGGATAATGCAACCGTCGGACAAGTCGCAGCTGCAGAACAAGAGACTGACACAACCCACGCTGCTTCTAGAGCTTCCACAGCTTCTGCCGTTGCAACACCTGAAGATTCGCCGGCACCTGAAAGCGTTGCCGGAAACAAGATCGTTTTCCGTGTGCAATTTGCAAGCACCAGCGAGGAACGGCCGCTCAACGCACCGGAATTCAGGGGCTTGCAAAATGTGGACTGGTACTTCCATGAAGGCCTTTTTAAATATACTGTGGGCAATGAATCCAGCCTGGAGGATGCGGCCGCACTGCAGGCGAGGGTCCATGAAGCTGGCTTCCGGGATGCATTTGTGGTGGCTTTTGTCAACGAAGAGCGCATTTCACCCTCAGAGGCCATCCGGCTGTTAAGCCAACAGGGTTCCAATTGATCCGGGTGGTCGGATAAATCATTTCATTTAAAGTTTGCAAATTTGAAAATACGTAGAGAAGTCAAACTGGGAATATTGGCCGTTACCACTTTGTTCCTGTTTATATGGGGTTTTAACTACCTGAAGGGAAGAGATATATTTAAAACACAACTGCATTTTTTTGTGGTTTATGATGAGGTGACCGGGCTGATTGAATCCAACCCGGTATCATTGAACGGGGTCGCGATCGGACAGGTCAAGCGCATCTCCTTCCATCCCGACCGGAGCGGCAGGATCCTGGTGGAATGCCTGATTGGCAACCAGATAGACATCCCCGCCAATTCGGTGGCCCGCCTGGTGCCTTCCGGACTGATCGGGGCCCGGGAAATCGATATCCGGCTCGGGGATACATCACTGACTCTTGCTGCCGGGGATACCCTTCCCGGGATATACCAGCCGTCCCTGGCAGACGAGGCCGTCAGTCAATTCCTCCCTTTCAGGGATCAGGCCGAAAGCCTGCTGGCCCGTATGGACACCACCCTGGCAATCTTCTCCCAGGTCATGACTCCCCTGGCCAGGAAGGAGCTCACCTCCGGGATAGGCAGCCTCTCCACCACTCTTGCCCGACTGGAAAACGCCAGCCTGGTCCTGGA
>SLNU01000277.1 GCA_007132865.1 Bacteroidales bacterium
CGATCACTCTTCTCTGGAAATTCTTATATCCAGACATCAACGGAAGATATTTTCCTATATTCTTCTTATTGTAAAAGACAAGCACCTTGCCGAGGATGTGTTTCAGGACACTTTTATCAAGGTGATCAACACCCTACGTTCGGGTGCCTACAATGAAGAAGGGAAGTTTCTGCCCTGGGTCATGCGCATTGCGCACAACCTGATCATCGACTTTTTCCGGAAATCCAAGCGCATGCCCTACGTGGAGAACAGCGAGGAGTACGATCTTTTTGAGACCCTGAACCTGTTTGAGGATACAGTGGAAGACAAAATGATCATACAGCAGATCCACCAGGACGTGAAGCATTTGGTGGAATTCCTTCCTGAGGAACAGAAGGAAGTATTGAAGATGAGGCATTACATGGACATGAGCTTCAAGGAAATCGCCGAGAAGACCGATGTCAGCATCAATACCGCCCTGGGACGGATGCGTTATGCCCTGATCAATATGAGAAAGTTGATCAAGGAAAAAGAGATCATACTTACCCGCTAGCAGATGGGCATTCTGGAGCATGTATCCCTGAGGAAGTACAATACTTTCGGCATTGACGTTTCTGCAAGGTTCTTTATGGAGGTCCACTCCCTGGAAGAACTGCGCGCGGTTTTCATGGATAAGGACCTTGCCGGTAAACGGCATATGGTCCTGGGTGGTGGGTCGAATATTTTGTTTACCGGGGATTTTGACGGTGTGGTCCTTCGTATGTGCAATGAAGGGAAACAGGTGGTCGAGCACAAGACAGATTCGCTGGTGCTGAAGGTTGGGGCGGGAGAAGACTGGGACGCCCTGGTGGCCTGGTGTGTGAACCAGGGATGGGGCGGACTGGAAAATCTGAGTCTGATACCCGGCCAGGTTGGCACCAGTCCCATGCAGAACATCGGGGCCTATGGTGTGGAGCTTAAAGACGTGTTTCATTCCCTGGAAGCATTTGAAAAAAAAACCGGACAGGTCCGGGTATTCGGTCCGGCAGACTGCCGGTTCGGATACCGGGACAGTTTTTTTAAACGGGAAGGCAGGGATCATTTTGTGATTACTTCGGTCTGCCTGAAACTCTCCATCGGCCTGCACCGCATAAACACCAGCTATGGGACATTGGCCCATGAACTGGAAGCGCTTGGATTCGATAATCCTGGGATTCAGGATGTTCGAAAGGCGGTGGTGGCCATCCGACAAAAAAAACTACCGGATCCGGCAATCCTTGGAAATGCAGGCAGCTTTTTTAAAAACCCTGTTGTATCTTTGGAAACATTCCGGCGCCTTCAAAAGGCCCATCCCGGTCTCGTGGCATTCCCTGATCAGGCGGGGATGAAGCTGGCAGCCGGCTGGCTGATTGAACAAGCAGGATGGAAGGGCTACCGCAAGGGCGATACCGGGGTTCACGAGCACCAGGCTTTGGTCCTGGTCAACCATGGAAATGCCACGGGTGAGGAGATTGCCGCCCTGGGCATGGCTGTTAAAGCTTCTGTTTTTGAGCAATTCGCAGTGGAACTGGAACCTGAAGTCAATATCATTTAGAGCAATGGCAAGCTACGACATCAAACCCACGGCCCTGAACAGGCTTGAAAGATACGGGGCCATTATCGTATTGTGCTTGCTGGGGTTCAGGTTTTTATTTGGAGTCGGATTGGATTTTTTTCTGCTTACGGCCATTACCATTATGGCCGTATTTTACCTTTGGTTTGGCTTCTTTTTGTTCAATAATGCCGTCCCGTTGGACTTGCTGGACCGGCGTAAGCTGGTCGGTTATACCCCTTTCAGGACCGTTTCGAGTATTTTGATGGGAATGGTTTATTCCTTATGCCTGATTGCGATCCTGTATGCCGTGTTCTTTTATACCCGGATGCAGTTCATGCTCGGGTTTTCTGTTTTCCTGCTGGGTGTTTCAACCACCCTGATTCTGATTTACCATTGGTTTAACCGGACCGATTCTGCTTTCCTGGGGCAGTACTATCGTCGAACCGCCATTTTGGGGGCATTCATAATCGGATTGACCTTTACCCCCGTCGACACCAGGTTGAAGCTGCTGTACGCCGAGTTCCCGGGCTTTATTGAAGCTTACAGGGAATACCGTGAAAATCCTGACTCAGAGCAGGCGCTGGAACAGCTCAGAAGTGAGCGGAGTAAATTCAGGTAGGCCAATCTAGGCCGGGTCCATGGCACGGAGGTATTCATCCGCCAGTTTTTCCAATTGTTCCCTGACGGCCAAATAGCCGGAGGCATCCTTCAAGGTGGCCCGTACCCCCACATAGAACTTGATCTTCGGCTCGGTCCCCGATGGCCGCATGGTGATCTTTGTGCCATCCTCCAGAATAAACTGAAGCACATTGGAAGCCGGAAAATCAAGTGCGGAAGTTTCCCCGGAGACCATATTCCGGGTTGTCCCGTTGGCATAGTCATGAACCCTGACCACGGGTACCTGCCTGATGGTTTCCGGTGTTTTGTCACGGTAGCGCGTCATCAATGCCTGGATCTCCTCCAATCCGGCCTTGCCCTTCCTGGTCACGGAGAGGAGTTTCTCATGGTAAAACCCGAAACGGGAATAGATCTCCGCCAGCAGGTCATAAACAGACTTTCCCTGCTCCATTGCCCAGGCGGTGGCTTCCGCCACGATGCAACAACTGATGATGGCATCCTTGTCACGGATGTAATCGCCCACCAGGTAACCGTAGCTTTCCTCCCCACCGGCGATAAAGGTTTTTTTCCCTTCCAGCTTACCGATCAGCTCCCCGATGTATTTAAAACCAGTCAGTACATCGTAGCACTCCACCCCGTAGTGACGAGCCATCTCTGCCAGTACTTCGGTGGTCACAATGGTCTTCACGAGGTACTCATTCCCGGTAAAACGCTTCCGGGCCTTCCACTGTTCCAGGATGTAATAAATCATAATGGAAGCGGTCTGGTTGCCGTTCAGCAGCACATAATCCCCTTCAGGTCCTTTCACTGCCACCCCGACCCTGTCTCCGTCAGGGTCGGTCGCCATCACCAGGTCGGCCCCTACCTGCCTGCCCCGATCCAACGCCATCTTCATCGCAGAGGCCTCTTCCGGGTTCGGAGATTGTACTGTCGGGAAATCCCCGCTGACCACATCCTGCCCGGGGACATTGAACACCTGCTGAAACCCGAACGCCTTCAAGGCTGTGGGGACAAGATAAACCCCGGTACCATGGATGGGGGAGAAAACGATCTTTAAGGTTTTCCGGGAGTCGTTCTCCGCAGGCAACAGAGAGTAGGTCTTCAAGGTGTCAACATACAGGCGGTCGAATTTCTCGTCCAGGATCTCGATCAGGTCCTCCACCCTGCCAAACCTTATCTGGTCAAGCTGCCTGATTTTTTGCACCTCCCGGATAATATTCTTGTCGTGGGGCGGAACAACCTGTCCGCCGTCCTCCCAGAAAACCTTATAGCCATTGTACTCCTTTGGATTGTGGGAAGCGGTCACCACGATGCCTGCCTGGCATCCGAAGTGCCTGACGGCATAAGACAACAGGGGTATGGGCCTGAGCTTGTCAAACAAAAAAACCTTGATCCCGTTGGCTGACAGGATCTCTGCCGCCACATCGGCAAAAAACGGGCTGTTGTTACGGCTGTCATAGGCAATGGCCACACTTAACTGCTCCTCTTTTGAAAAACACTCCAGCAAGTAATTCGCCAGTCCCTGGGTGGCCATGCCCACCGTATATTTATTCATCCGGTTGGTCCCCACACCCATCAACCCCCTTAAGCCACCTGTTCCAAATTCCAGGTCCCTGTAAAAGGAATCTGTCAATTCCACGGGCTCGTTCTCTATCATTTCCCGCACACGCATCTTTGTTTCCTGGTCGTAATCATCGTCCAGCCACCTTTGGGCCCGTTCAAGCACTTTCGGATCTGGTTTTTCCATATCAGAATATTTTTTGGGTTGATTGTTTTCTATGCCAATTTCAAAGATAAGTCAAATTGTTCGTATTTTTAAAGGCCAAAGTTCTGCTGTAATGAGCCTGGACATCTTTCTGGTATTTGCCATCCTGGGGCTGGCCCTTTTCCTGTTTTTCTCCGGACTGGTCAGGATGGACGTGGTCGCCTTGCTGGTGCTGGGCACGCTTGCCGTTACGGGACTGGTGACCCCGGCAGAAGCCCTGGCAGGCTTCAGCAATCCGGCGGTCATCACCGTCTGGGCCATGTTCATCCTGAGCGCCGCCCTTTACCAGACCGGTGTGGCAAGGATCATCGGCAGGCATGTCTTGCGGCTGGCGGGGCATAGTGAAACCGGGTTGGTGGTGACCATCATGCTGACTTCAGGATTCCTGTCAGCCTTTATGAACAACATAGGGGTGGCTGCCCTGATGCTGCCGGTGGTGATGGATATTGCCCGCTCCACGCAGACCGCACCGTCCAGGCTGCTGATGCCACTGGCTTACGGTTGCCTGCTTGGCGGACTAACCACCTTGATCGGGACACCGCCAAACCTACTGATCAGCTACGCCCTGGAAGAGGCCGGATACACAGGCTTTAAACTTTTTGACTATTCCCCCATAGGCATCGGGGCCACCATTGCGGGCATTGCCTTCGTTGCGCTGATCGGAAGGCATTTCCTGCCAAGGCGTGACAATATCCGGGATTCGCGGGAGGAAAGCCTGAAAGCATTGGAGGCTTCCTATGCGCTGGGCGAAAGAACCTTCCTGGTCAAGGTAAGGAAGGGATCCGGGCTGTCTGGCCGCACCCTGGCCGAGTGCAGGCTCCGGGCCGCCCTGGGCCTCAATGTGCTTTGGATCAAACGGGCGGGAGGCGGCA
>SLNU01000024.1 GCA_007132865.1 Bacteroidales bacterium
CTCCTTCAGCTCCTTCAGCTCCTTCAGCCGCGGCAGCCCCTTCAGCCCCTCCAGCCCCGGCAGGCTGCCAGGCCATGCTGATACGTACCACGCTGGATTTCAACACGAAGCTGACAGAGGCATTCATCGGGATCTGGCCGGGTAATTTCCCCCAGTATTTTACCAATGCAATATTGGAAGGGGACTCCCAGGCGACCTGGCCTGTGGTCACTTCCATGCCGGCCGTTTTGCTTCCTTCTTCGAGGTAAGTATTCTTCAATTCCATGCTTCTTTTTTATTTCAGCACCAGGTCCTCAAACGGAATGGGCGAGTGGAAACCTTTGGACACGAAGTATTCGCTTAGGTCAGCCCTGTCAAGGGCAGAAGCAGCCAGCAGGAAATCTCCCCCCCAGGCGCCGAGGGATTTGACAGCCCCGTTAAAATCGCTGAACGTTGTTTCCATAACGGACGTTTTCCCAATGGCCTTTGCGGTGATTCTTTCGTGTTTGAGCATCAGTTGAATGAACTTTTCAAGTTCATGCGTAATCAGCATCTGCCTGGAGATCTCCGAAATCCTACCCACATCCGCCGGGTCTGACTCCTCTGCATGATAGCCCTCCAGGCTGCCAGCGCTGCTTTGTTTTTTTCCGGTGTAGACAAAATACAAATTATCAGAAAAGACGGGATGAAAACCAACCTGCCTGACCCGGGGCTGTTCCTGATGTCCTCTGTAGTTATAGATCAGCGGACCCTGGCTGCGGGCACAGGCAATGTCGAAACCCGATCCGCCAAGGGTACGGAAAAGCAATTGGTATGGATTCACGTTCGCCCACCATGCCAGGTTGGAGACCAGGGTGGAGCTGCTGCCCAGGCCCCACTGCCGGTCAAACTCCAGTTCGGTTGTTACAAGCCTTGATCGCCGGTCTTCCAGGAAGCGGGGGTTCATTTTGATCGCCTCCAGCAGGATGGTTTGCAGGGTCTTCGCTATGGCCTCGTCACTGGACTCCTCCATTTCCATTCCGGCTCCTCCAAAACGGGCCCGGAACCATTCATGGCTTTTTTCCCTGGCCGACCATTCAAGGGACCCATCGGCGACACCAGTTTCGCTGACCCTCATGGACTGCCCCATCCTGACCGGAACCGCCAGCGCTCCTGCTCCGGCCAAAACCAGGTATTCACCGCTGATCATCAGCTTCCCGTTCGAACGAAAATACAGGGTGTCCATCTCTAGGGGGCCCCTCCTTCCCGGATTCGTTTTATGAAACCGGCCACTGCCTGGTGGCTGGGCTTTTTATCGGAAAAGTAGTCTTCTGCAATGGCTCTTTCTTCCTTGGTGGCACCCAGTTGTAACAGGATATTCGGAAGGTGCATCCGCATATGTCCGGTTTGAATGCCTGTGGTGACCAACGAGCGCAGGGCCGCAAAGTTGTTAGCCAGTCCGGCCGCCGCAGCAATCATCATCAGGTCCTGTGCATTGGGATTCCCCATAAGCTGCAGGGAAAAGTCCGCCAACGGATGCAGCCTGGTCAGTCCGCCAACGGTCCCCACCGCCATAGGCAGCTCCAGTGAAAACCTGAACACCCCGCCTTCCATGCTGGCTTGGCTGAGCGAGCGGTATTGCCCGGAACGGGATGCCCATGCGTGGGCGCCGGCCTCAATGGCACGAAAATCGTTCCCGGTAGCCAGGACCACGGCATCCACCCCGTTCATGATGCCTTTGTTGTGCGTGGTGGCCCGGAAGACATCCATTTCAGCGATCTTTACCGCCAACAAGAAACGCTCTGCAAAATCTTCTGGCTGGCCAACCACCCCCAATGCTTCCACCGGGCATTCGGCAACGACCTCCACAGTGCAGCCCGGGCAATAATTCGACAGGATCGCCATCAGCGGTTCATAATCCTCCTCCTGGAAGCCGGAATGGCTGGCCAGAAACTCCTGCAATCCGACTCCAAACTCCTCCAGTACAGAATTGATAAAGTTTGCCCCCATGGCATCTGCGGTCTCGAAGCCCGCAATAAGCTGGAAATAACCCGCTTCGACTTCCGGAAACTCCCTTAATGTCATAGAGGTGATCCCTCCTCCACGGCGTGTCATGTTTTCCGCCAGGGTGGCGGTACGGGTCCTGAGCCAGACTTCAATCTCCGGCATCGCGGCAATCAGCCTGGCAGGGTCCCCGGAATATTTAAAATGCAGCTGTCCGTTTTTTTCAGTTCCACGTACCCTTGCCGTGAATCCTCCCCGGTCTGCCCAGAAACGGGCTGCGGAGCTGGCAGCGGCCACCACCGAGCTTTCTTCGATTACCATGGGCACCATGTAAATATTTCCATTGATCAAAAAATTCGGTGCCACGCTATAGGGAAGCGGGAAATTGGTCAGGGTATTCTCACTGAACTCTGAAAGAATCTTTTGGATCGCATCGTCGGGATGGAAAAAGGAATACAATGTTTTCAAAGCAGCCTTGGGCTCCTTTGCAAACCCCGAGACCAGGGTTCTTTTTTCTTCGGGTGAAAGCTTCGAAAACCCTTTAATAATCTGGTCCTTTTTCATCAGGCATTCGGGTATTAATGGCCAATGGAAAGGCCTGTCGTATGGTCTTACGGGCGGCAATACATGCCCGGTCAGTCCCTAATCCTCAAAAATGCATAGGCCAGCTGCAGGCCCCTGACCTGGAGCTCCAGAAAGGACCTCAGGCTGGCATAATCATCTCTGGCATATTTCAGGAACGCGGAGGCCTGTCCGTAGATTGCCGGAATCTTTGCCTTATTGATCAGGTAGTATCCATCCAGGAAGGACTTTATCCCCCCTGAGACGATCAGCTGTTTGCATTTGACAAGGCTGGGTTCGTTGGCAAGGATGTGGTTGACCATACCCACCATTTGCCCCGCATCATGACCTACATGTGAGAGAGGCTCAAATAGTTCAAGCTCTGCCGGGTCGCTTCTGAGCAACTCCACCTTTGAAAAATTTGTTCCCCCGAAAGCCCCGAATTCAATCGCAGCCAATGGCATGGCCAGCAGCTCCCTGAGGCTCTGATACCCCATTCCCTGTCCGACTTCCTTCACTATGAGCGGAAATTTGGCCACATCCATCAACTTGTGCAGGGATTCCAGGGCCGTTTTTTCCAGCCGGTCGCCTTCTGGCTGAAACCACTCCTGAAACGGGTTTACATGAATGATCAGACCGTCTGCCCTTAACTTTGCCACAAGTTCGCCCAGGGCATCCAATTTTTTATCCCGGATCATGATCTCCAGCTGGTTGATCCCCAGGTTGGCAAATAGCGGAAGCTCATCACCTATGATGTCGCGCATATCAAAGTCCGACAAATAGGTATCGTCCTCCAGTATGATCCGGCAGGAACCCAGGCCCATGCCCATGCCGAATTCCCTGCAGGCCCTGGCCAGGTTCCTGTTGATGGTGCCAGCCAGCTTGGTGCCGCCCGTCATGCTCGACACCCAAAGGGGCAGGTGCAGGGTTTTGCCTGCAAAGTCCGTTTCCGGGATCCCGTTTTCCGGATGGGCACTGAGCAGCGGCTCATAGAAAAAACGGGTATCAATGTCTTTTACGAGGGTTTGAGACTCAAGCGCGAGGTCAATATGGTCTTTTTTTCGGTCTTCCATTCGGTGGGAATTAAATGCCCAGGTACCTGGAGATTACCATGCGCAGGATCTCAGATGTGCCCTCCCCGATCTGCAGCAGTCGCTGGTCACGGTAGAAGCGCTCCACTTCATTGGGTTTAAACAGGCCCCTGGCCCCAAGGATCTGGACCGCCTCGTCGGCGACCTCCCTTGCGATCTCTGATGTATACAGTTTGGCCATCGCAGATTCCCGGGCATATTGTTGGTTTTGGTCCTTTTTCCAGCAGGCGTTGTATAGTGTATTCCTGGCCAGCTCGATCTTCAAATCCATATCGGCAAGTTTGAATGCCACGGCCTGGAATTTGGAGATTGGTTGCCCGAATTGCTCCCTTTTTTTTGCATGTGCCAGTGCCGCTTCAAAGGCTCCTCTCGCCAGGCCCAGTCCGATTGCACCAATCGACAGACGTCCCGCATCCAGGGTGTTGAGCATGATACGACCGCCCTGTCCGGGTTCTCCCAGCAGGTTTGCTTCCGGCACGCGGCAGTCCTTAAAATGAAGCCTCCCGGTATCGCTTGCACGCCACATCAACTTTCCCAGCATCCTCTCCGTGGTAAAGCCCGGCGTGCCCTTCTCCACAATGATCGTGGATAGCCGTTTGCGGCCATCCACCTCGGCAGTCACTGCCTGCAAAGTAACCCCTCCCGATATATCGGAAGTGGCATTGGTGATGTGTGACTTTGAGCCATTGATCACCCAGTGTCCGTCGACCAGTTCGGCCCTGGTCTCTGATCCCATGGCATCCGAGCCGGCATTGTCTTCGGTCAGGCCGAAAGCCCAAATCTTTTTACCTGTACACAGCGGGGGGATGTACTTCCTCCGCTGCTCCTCCGTGCCATATTTCATCAAGGGAGTAATTCCAAGGGAATTTACTGCTGCGACTGTGGCAGCCTGGGAGGAATCGACCCGGGCGAGCTCTTCCACAATGATGATATAGGAGAGGGTGTCGAGTCCATGACCACCGTATTCCTTCGGAGCCTGCACGCCAAAAAACCCTGCCTCCCCCATTTTCCTGGTTAATTCCACAGAGAAAGTCTCGGTTTCATCCAGTTCGGCCGCCAGCGGGCGAATCTCCTTTTCTGCAAATTCCCGTACCCGGGCCCTGAGCGCTTCGTGCTCTTTA
>SLNU01000351.1 GCA_007132865.1 Bacteroidales bacterium
CCCGTGCCCTGATGGGCGGACTCGAATTCCGGGTGCCGTTTACCGGGCCGGAGCGGCTTGCGCTGATAGGCAGCGGCTTCCTTTTCACGGAGCTGGCCTGGTTTCTGGATGCCGGCGTGGCATGGAATCAGGGAGACCGCATTACCCTTGACGTTTCCGAGGCTTACACCGCAGGAAAGCGATTTCCAGTCTTCAGTACCGGACCCTCCCTTCGCGTCAACCTTTTCGGGGCCCTGATCCTGGAACCCTATTATGCATTCCCCATCCATACTACCGGTATTGGCCGGGGGGTTTGGGGACTGAACTTCTTGCCAGGGTGGTAATAAAGCGCCGGCCGTCGGTTTTTGAACCATCCATAGATGTTCACAAACCCACGGCCGGCGATATTTTACGGGGAAGGCTTGCCTAGTGTATCCCGTGCATCCACCGCTTAAGCAGGGGCGAGATCATGAACACCAGCAATCCGACTCCAAGGGAAATCAGGAAAAGGTAATAGAACACATTCGAATAGATGTGGACCGTTTTTGTCGGACCCACAAACGGGTTCAGCATACTGCCCGTATTTACATAACCATTTGCAGCTTCCTCCAGTATTTCAATGCCGAGTGTCCCCCCATGCGGTATATAGAAGTTCTGCAGCACATTGAAGGTGTTGAAGGAGGTCCTGATGGCCGTTGATCTTTGTACGGTAAATTGCCGGGTCGTCTCCAGCACAGTGGGTGAGAAGACCTCATCCTCAGATATGGTAACGATCAATGCGACCTGGTCGGTCAGTTCCGGCAGGTTCATGTTGCGCATCTGGTAATACAGGGTGTCAACCTGCGCGTCTTGCTGGCCGGCGTGATAGGTCAGAATGTCCTCGCTGACAACCACCTCTCCGTATCTGGGTGCCGGCTGGATCTCAATGCCGGTAAGACGGCCCGTCGGATCCAGATAGGGTACGCGAAGGTTCACCTCGAGTGTTTCCCCGGGTTTAACCGCCCTGTGCATATAGAAGACATCCCCTGCCTGGGAAATTGCTTCAGGCCGTTGATCCACAACGTCAATCATCACTGTAAGTGGCTCTGATCGCAGGGTGTCTGCACCCCCCTCATGTTGGTTCACATAGTAGGTGCGTACGGAAAACTGGTCTGTTCCGATAAAGCCGGTCTCCGGCTCATAGGTGATGCCTCGTTCCATGTATTGCGCAGTGGAAGTGAGCCTTGCGATCATACCCCCTACATGCTGGGCCATTGCAAAGGAAAGGAACCATGCCCCCATGACCATGGAGACGATACGGGCCGGTGATAGCTTTGTGACCATGGAGAGGCCGACCGGCGAGATACACAGCTCCCCGGTAGTATGAAGCAGGTAGCCAAACAACAGAAACACCAGCGCAACCATGCCATTGGGGCCGGCCAGACTGGCACCCAAAACAAATACGCCGAAGCCAAGGCCCAGCTGGATGATGCCGAGGGCAAACTTAATGGTGGTGTTCGGCTCTTTGTTGCGTTTTCCGAGTGCGATCCACAGGGCTGCAAAAATCGGGGCAAAGATGATGATAAACAGGGGGTTCACTGACTGGAACACCGACGTGGGAACCACAAACCCGAATATTTCGCGGTTGACGTTGTTGGCGGTGAACAAAGTGATGGAACTTCCAGCCTGTTCAAAGAACGCCCAGAATGTGATGGAAAAGAACGCCAGGATCAGGATCACCCAAACGCGTTGCCGCTCAATCTTCTCAAAGGAGAATGACATAATCAGGAGTCCGACGAACACGATGATGGCAAATGGCGTAAGGATATAGGACATGAGGTGGTAGTTCCACACCAGCCAGCCGATAAGGGGCGTGATCAGGAATGCCCCGATGTAAACAAGCCTTTCCCTGGTAATGCCCGGAAGAATGGGCCTGAACAGCTTTTCCGGGTTGGGAGGGGCCCCGTTGGAGTCTGCAAAGCGGTGTTGTCCCCTTAGAAATACAATTAGTCCGATTACCATACCCACACCTGCAAGTCCGAAGCCATAGTGCCACCCAAGCAACTCACCCAGCAGTCCGCAGGCCAGGGGTGAAAGGAAGGCCCCGAGGTTGATGCCCATGTAAAAGATGGTAAACCCCCCGTCCCTGCGTGGATCTCCCGGTTTGTAGAGTCCACCGACCATAGAGCTGATGTTGGGTTTGAAAAACCCATTGCCAATGATAAGAAAAGCAAGCGCCCCGTAAAAAAACACGCTGGATTCAATGGCCATAAGGAAGTGGCCGATAGCCATAAGTACGGCCCCCAGAATGATTCCCCTGCGGTATCCAAGCAGCTGGTCAGCGATAACCCCGCCAATGAAAGGGGTGGCATAAACGAGGGCCCCGTAGGCGGCGTATACCCCATACGCCTGTGAGTCTCCATACAAAATCTGGCGAGTCATATACAGAATCAACAATGCCCGCATGCCATAGTAGCTGAATCTTTCCCACATTTCCGTAAAGAACAGGGTGTACAGCGCCCTGGGTTGCTTTTCTCTCATACGTAAATTCATTAAGGATTAATAAAAGAAGCCGCGCAAAGATAAAAAAAAGTTCACATCATGGCAGATACGGGATTTATTCCTTTTTTACCTCTTCCATGGCCTTAGACAGGCTGGCTTCCTTGGTATAGAAACGGCCCCATTTTTCCTTGCCGTCGGGTTTGGTAGCCAGCGATACGGCAATCAGTACAAATATCGACAGGGAGGCTGCCGGCAGGATGATGTATTGTTCGTTCAGGAGTTGGGTCCCCTGGTGGTGCATGAGGACGGCATTGGCGATTGTAATAAAGAGGGTTACGCCCATACCGGTGGCAATGGAGGCCACGCCCCCGGCCACAGTGACCCGTTTCCAGAGGAAGGCGGCCAGGAGCGCAGGCGTGAGTCCTGCGCCAACCATCGTATAGGCAGTGAGCGCCATGGCGAGGATGGTCTGGAACTGAGTCAACAGCAGGTATGCCATTAGCCCGAGCAGGATGACCATGACCCGCTGAAACACAATCACCATCTTTGGGTCTGCGGCCGGATTGATAAAGCGCTGGTAAATATCCCTCGTCAGGTTGGTAGAGGGAGTCAGCAGGAAACTGTTCCCGGTGGAGGTGATGATGGCAACAGATGCGGCCAGCAACAGCAATCCACCCCATAACGGCAGTCCGACTTCCGTACTGTAACGGGCGGTATGAAGGATGATCCGCTCGGCATTCTCACTGGAAAGGAACATTTCGTTGGCTTTGTCCAGCAGGTTGAAGTGGCTGAATGCGAAGATGGCCAGGGAGGCCAGCGCGGTTTCTACAACAATGGTCCCAGACACCCACCACAACACGGCTGACTTGGCAGATTTTTCATTTTTTGCCGAGAAGAACTTCTGGTACATATTGGATTCGCCCAGGAGCAAAAAAAACGTCGGCAGGAAAATGCCCATTGCCCAGAAGAAATTGTTGTCGCCGAACACGGTAAAATGGGAAGGGTCAAGTGTGGCGGTAAGGTGCTCCGCCCCGCCTATGTTAACGAAAACGAGGGGGGCTGCCACCAGCATGGCAACAGTGATTACTGCACCGTTGATGATGTCTACCGAAACGATTGACATCATGCCGGCAAATGCCGTGAAGGTGATTATAAAGGCTGCGGTCAGCAATACGCCCTGCCATTCGGGTATCCCGGCGACGAGGTCCAGCACGAAGCCTCCGGCCCGGAACTGGTATCCCACAATGGTGGTGTATGCGATTACGATGACAATGGTGCCAAAAATGCGGGCCCATTTGTTGTAACGAAGCTCGAGTATGTCGGGAACGGTAAATTCGGCGATGCGGCGCACCCTGCCGGCCAGAAAGAATACGATGATGATCCCTATCCAGGCACCGGCCGCCATCCAAAGTTCAGAAAACCCGACATTGGCTGCAAGTCCGGCTCCTGCCAACAGGCTGCCGGAGCCCATCCAGGTGCATAAAAGGGTGCCCACAAGCCTGGCCGTGGAAACCGAACGTCCGGCAACCATGAAATCTTCCTGGCTTTTAACCATGAAACTTTTGTACACGGAGATACCCATCAATATGATCAGGTATCCGACAACGACAATCAGAAAAATCATTTTGCTTAGGTTTAATTAGAAACGAATCCTTAACTGGGCTTTTATTTCGGTTCGGGTATTGCCCTCGATCAGGTCCATCCCGCTTCCGATCTCGTTACGGTTGTGATAGAAAGTCTGGGCCAGACGTGCATAAAGGTCGATGTTCCGGCCGAGGCGGTAGCGCGCCAGCAGGTACACCCGTGATCCCTTGTCTGAATAAAAGGGAAACGAGAAGGCATAAAGTACATCGTTCTCGTATGCATAGATGCGGGAGTCAAAGCCATCGGTATCGAAAAGCGCATAACGAAAGGTAAGGGCAATCGGACTGGAGAAATGGCGGTATATGATATCCTGGTAGAGCATATAGCCTTTTTCTCTTTGTTCCCCGAATCCAAAGTTGATCCATTCCACCCTGTTTCTCAGAGAGAAGGAGGGGGAAATGGTGTAGGCGATATGGAAGCGGTAGTTCTCCCTTTTGACATCGTCAAGGGTCCTGATTATGCCGGGGTTGCGGGTGTTCAGGGGTTTGTTCTTCACCCGGTAGCGTGCGTACATCTCGACGGTCCGGCTTGGTCTGTAATTGACCTGCGCCATGTATTCATACCCCCTTGACGGCATATAGGTGCGGAACTTCATCCAGGGAAAGGAGAAGTGGTCTGCATAGGCGG
>SLNU01000060.1 GCA_007132865.1 Bacteroidales bacterium
AACCCAGGGCATAAATGGTTGCCATCGGGTTGAGTGAGATAGGATAACGCAATTCAAGGGTGTACTTATTGTATACATTGGCACCTTCGTACTGGTTATCAGGTCCCACCGGGGTAAGGGAGTAGTTTCCGTAACCCCTGAGTGCAATGATCTCCCTGCCGTCGATCTCCCATCCCGATAGTCCGTCCCCGCCCAGATAGAAGCGTTCAAACGGCGGATGCCCGATATCGGAATTGTAAAAGCCCAAAAAGCCCATTCTCGTTCTGGTAGACAGTATCAAATCTCCTGCCAAAGCAGTGTACCATGTGGTGTTAAATTTCCACTTGTGGTATTCCAGCCATTTGAACTTCTCCTGTATCGTGGCCTGGGAATAATCCGTATCGGAGAACATGGAGTATGGTGGGGTAAGCTGAAGGGAAAGGGAAACATCCGACCCGCTTCTCGGGAACAGGGTTGCATCCGTAGAACCCCTTCCGAACACCACATTGTAACTCAGGTTGTTCGATTGTCCGTTGTCAAAGGCAAAACGAATGGGGCTGTTTAAAATGTCATAATGCTGATAGGAGATGAAATGCTGCAGGTAGAACCAGTCATCCGGTACCTGCAGCCTCCTTGCCAGTCCGATGGAAGTCCCGAAAATGGAATAATACCCGTAATTCGGGTGGCTGCGGGCCAGGTTCTGCCGGTGGGTGGTCTGGTAAAGCGAGACGCTCAGGTTGTTTGGCCGCTTGCCCCCCAGCCAGGGCTCAGAGAAAGACATGCTGTAAGAGATATACCCGCGTCCGTAAGTCTGCGCACGCAAGGAGAGCCGCTGCCCGTCGCCGGTGGGCAGGGGCCGCCAGGCCTCCCGGTTGAACAGGTTACGGGTACTGAAGTTATTGAAGGTCAGTCCGACGGTCCCGATAATGCGGTTTGCTCCCCAACCCCCGGAAAGCTCAATCTGGTCGGAGGAGGTCTCTTCCACGACGTACTCAATATCGACAGTGCCATCAGCCGGGTTGGGCCGGGGCACGATGTCGACCTTTTCCTGGTCAAAGTATCCCAGCTGAATGATCTCGCGCTGGCTTCGGATGATGTCCCTGCGGCTGAACAACTGACCCGGCCTGGTATGGATCTCACGCATGATCACATGGTCGTTGGTGCGGGTGTTGCCCCGTATGGTCACCCGGTTGATCCTGGCCTGCTTGCCCTCAAAGATGCGGATCTCCATGTCGATGGAGTCATTATCCACCCGGACCTCGACCGGGTCCAGGTTAAAGAACAGGTAGCCATCATCCAGGTACAGCGAGCTGATATCTACGCCGTCAATGTTCATAAACAGGTTGGTCTCCAGTTTTTTCTGGTTGTAGAGGTCTCCCGGCTTCATGCCCAGTACTTCGGTCAGAATTTCGGATGGATAGACCGTATTCCCCACCCAGTTAATGCTGCGGAAGTAATAGGTGGGTCCCTCGTCCACATAAATGTCAATGGCAATGCGGTCGTCATCGGTAAAGTAGACCGAATCCCTTAAGATCACGGCATCCCTTTTCCCCAACTCATTGTAACGCTCAATCACCATGCGCTTGTCCTCCTCAAACTCGTCCTGCACAAGTTTGGAGGAAGAAAACAAAAAGCGAATGCTGCGCTCCCGGGTGTTCTTCAGCAGCCGCTTGAACTGCCTGTCGTTGATCACCTCATTCCCGTAAACATTGACATCACTGATCCGTGTCCGGTTCCCACGGTCGATGTCAAACTCCAGGGATATGCTGTTCACCCGTGTGGTATCCACCACTTGCCGGACATCCACCTGCGGCCTGAGAAAGCCTTTTTCAACATAATAATCTTCTATTGCGCTTTCTGCCCGATAGAGCAGGTTTTCCGTCACCACGTCCCCGCGCACCAGATTCAACGCATCCCGGAGCTTGTCCCGGTCTGAGCGCCGCACGCCAAAGAATTCAAACTGGGAAAGCCTGGGCCTTTCAACGATCTCAATATCCAGGAAAATGATCCCTGCCTGGATGGAGGTTGCAGAGATTGCCACGTGCTGGAACAGGCCCTGTCTCCAAAGGTTGTTGATGGCATCGGATGTTCTTTCACCGGGCACCAGTATGGTTTCGCCCACTGTCAGTCCGGATACCATGATGATGACGTTGTCGTCGTTGGATTCGGCTCCTGTAACGGAGATTCCACCGATCACATATTCCGTCGGGTTGAGATGGTCAATGCGGATCTGTTCCCCGGTTAGAACTTCCTGGGCCATGCCCGGGTACAGAATAATAAAGCTTAGGGAAATAAAAAAGAATAATTTCTTGAACATATTTTGGTTTCCTGATTTAAGGCAATTGTTCCCCGACCTTTCCAAAGCGCCTTTCCCGGCGCTGGAAATCGATAATTGCCTGGAAAAAATGTTTTCTTCTGAAATCCGGCCAGAAGACCGGGGTGAAATATAGTTCGCTGTAAGCAATCTGCCACAGCAGGAAATTGCTTACCCGTAATTCTCCACTGGTCCGAATCAATAGGTCCGGCTCCGGAAGGTGACTGGTTTGCAGATGTTTTGCAAATAAATCCTGATCGATGTCTTCGGCATTAAGTTCATTGTTGCTGACCTTTTCTGCCAGCAGCCTGGCCGTATGGGCAATCTCCCATCGTGAGCTGTAACTCAGGGCAACACATACAGTAAGTTTGGAATTGCCGGCAGTCAGGTCCATCGCCTCCTGCAGCTGCATGCGGCAGGCTTTGGGAAGTTCGTCCAGGTTTCCAATGGCCGTCAGTCGCACGCCTTTTTCATTTAATTCGGGGGTTTCTTCCCGGATGGCATTCACAAGAAGCTCCATCAGGGTGCTGACTTCCCTGGGCGGACGGCACCAGTTCTCTGTTGAGAATGCAAAAAAAGTCAGGTAGGGAATACCGATCTCTGCAGCAGCCTTGACTGTCTGGCGAACCGCTTCCACGCCATTCTCGTGACCGAAAACACGTTCCATGCCACGCTGCTTGGCCCAGCGCCCGTTACCATCCATGATAAGGGCCACGTGACGGGGAATGTTGTCCTTATCGATCCGCTCCGCTAAATCCATTCTTTCAATTAATTATGCTACCGGAAAAGTGGCACAAATTTCCTAAAATAATTCGAGGAATAAAAATCAAACCCAATAGTTTAATAAATTTTAGTCTATATAGGGACAAATAGCGGGGCTTTCATCGGTGAATCTGAAGGTAAGCACAAAGCCGGCCAAAGAATACCAGTCATTGTTTTTGGGGTTGCCCCGGGAATGGACGTCGTCCAGATAATCGGTGCCTGTCCGGCGCATCCCCCATTCGATCCCCGAAGAAAGACGCCTGGTGATATTGAACTTAAGTCCGATTCCGAACATCACCTGCCAGGAGGCAGTGGAATAGTCCACCCCTTCCTCCTGCTCGAGATGCAGGTCGACTCTTTCACCGTTCGGCTGTATTCCTTTTGGATGGAACATGAAGCCACCTGCACCGAAATACAGGAAGGGCGTCAGGGGGGTGGCGGGGTTCCCCGTTTGGTAAGGAAGGTAGTTGATCTCGATCTGGGTAGAGAACTCTGCCAGAAAGGTTTCGAAATTCAGATCCCGGTCCGGCTGGTATTGGGTAATGGCGTCGTTGCCTTCAACTTCCGCATAATAGACATTTCCACGCAGAGAAATGTGGGAGTTGAGGTTGTAACGGTACAGTCCGCCCATGGCCACACGTGTAAGGGCAAACGGCCTGGAAGGGTTCAGGTCTCCCATATAATAAGACCCCCCGAAAAAAACCCCGAACTCATTCTTTTGGGCATGGGCAGCCACAGTGCTTACAAAGACCAGCAGGACGACCGACGCAAATTTGAACAGGCCTGGGCGCATCGATCCGGTGAAGGAATATTTATTTTGTCGGATAGACATGAAAGTCAATGGTTGTTTTTACTTATTGCCCTAGGATAACGCCTTTCGGGCTGTTTTTATTTCTTTGAAAAGCAGCCCCAAAATTAATTTCTTTTGTCCAATCCCCAGGCCAGTTTGTTTCGGATCGTTTTGAAAAAGTCCCTCTGCCCGATACAAATCAAGTTGATGTGAAAATCCGCGCGCTCTATGATCAGCTCTACGGAAGTGGAGAGGGGCCTGGACCTTGAGTCCAGCAGCACCAGGTAGTCCTGCGTCCTGCCTGATATCTTCAGCTTAACGGTGCTATGATCTGGAATCACGATGGGTCTGACAGTCAGGTTGTGTGTGGCAATGGGGGTGACCACGAAGTCTTTGGCCTCCGGGGAGATGATGGGTCCGCCACAACTCAGGGAATACCCGGTTGAGCCCGTGGGTGTGGCCACGATCAATCCGTCTGCCCAATAGGTATTCAAAAATTTGTCGTCTATGTAGGCACTGATGGTAATCATGCTGGAATTGTCCCGCTTCAGCACGGTCAGTTCATTTAGCGCATAATTGACATTCCCGAACAGACCTTCGGGTGCCGACAGGGAGATCAGGGAACGTGGATCCAGTGTATAGTTTCCTTCAATGAGTGCAGTGGCTGCCTGTCGGACCTCTTCGGTGGATACGGCTGAGAGGAATCCCAGTCGTCCGGTATTGATTCCTAAAACAGGTATGCCGGAATCCTGCAACAAGGTAATGGTGTCCAGCAGGGTCCCGTCCCCGCCCAGGCTGATCATGAAATGGGTGTCGGTGCGGATCTCTTCCGCAGTGGAAAATGTCCTTGCCTCCCGGGAAAAATGCGTCCGTCCCTCCAG
>SLNU01000218.1 GCA_007132865.1 Bacteroidales bacterium
CCAAAAACTTAAGCGAAATTCTTCGTCCACAACCCAATGCCGGCGTGATCGAAACCCTGTTGGGCAAACCCGCGCCTGTGCTGTTTGCATCCGAGCTGACTCGCTTTGAACTACGTCGCGGGGAGCAGATGTATTTGCCATACATCAATAAGCGTGTGCTTTTGCCAGTTTCACTGACCCGAGCGTCTCTCAGCGAATCCGGGCGGGCTGCATAACCGGTCAGAACTTGATCTGGGTCAAAGGATGCAAGTGAAATACATATTTTAATGGCCCCAACATCAGCCAACCGGACAACAACCATGGATGCATCCAGGAGCATCACCGAACAGGACCTGGCCCAGTTTCCCATTTTCGCCGCCCTGGATAAGAAACTGTCAGAACGGGCCGTGGCGCGGGCCCGAATCATCAACCTTGACCGCGGCGATCACCTGTTTCACCAGGGGGACCCGGCCCAATAGATCTGGTTGTGCAGAAAGGGTCAACTCAAGCTGTTTCGCCTGTCTCACTCGGGCCAGGAAAAGATCATTGCACTGATCAACCCGGGTCGGAGTTTCGCCGAGGCGACCCTGTTCATGCCGCAACGACGTTACCCGGTTCACTGCGCCGCCCTGGCCAGCAGTGAACTAGTCGGCTTCGATGCCGATGACCTGGTCGAAACCCTGCGCACCGATACCGACGCCTGTTTTCGCCTGCTCGGCACCATGAGCCGGCGCATGCATGAAAAAATCGGCCAGATCGACGCGCTGGCCCTGCAGAATGCCCACCTGCGCGTGGCCGGATATCTACTTGACGAGTTTCGGCGCCATGACCGGGCCGATGCCTTCAAGCTATGTGCCAGCAAGAAGAATATTGCCGGCCTGCTGGCCATTCAGCCGGAGACCCTGTCGCGCTCGCTGGCCCAGTTGCAAAAAGAAGGCATCCTGGAAGTCCAGGCCCGCTCGATCATGGTGACCCGGCCGGAGCGGCTGGAAAGGATCGTGCTCGGCGGTGGGCTTCCGGCTCATTGATTGTGCCCTGCCAGGTCCGGCCAGCCATCCATTCGCTGACCAGCAAGGCGCCTAGCAACACCACGGCGCCGCCCTGGTGCAGCGTGCCGATGGTCACCGGCACGTACATCAACAAGGTCACGATCCCCAGGATGACCTGGCCGATGGCGACCAGGGCCGTGATGCCCAGAGCTCGCTGCAACGGAGCAGGCAGCCGACTCTGCCGGCCCTTTAGCCAGACGGCGAGCGTGACCAGCAATGTAGTGATGGCCAGCACACGATGCATGAATTGCACCGTGGCCGGGTTCTCGAAGAAATTCAGCCATAGCGGCTCCAGTCCCAGGATGCCGTCCGGCACCAGTTTTCCACCCATCAGCGGGAAGGTGTTGTAGACCAGGCCGGCCTTGATGCCGGCCACGAAGGCGCCGGAGATGATGGTGATGGCCGTCAGCCCCAGGGCCAGACGCAAACCACGCCGAATGCCGGGGGGCCGGACATGGGTTGGCCGCGGCCACAGCAGGTTCAGGGCCAGACGCAACATTATTGCCAATATGATCAGGGCCAGGCCCAGGTGCGCAGCCAGCCGGAAAGGACTGACCCGCGGGATATCGACCAGACCGCTCTGAACCATGAACCATCCCATGTAACCCTGGGCGCCGCCGAGCACTAGAAGGCCCAACAGCGGCCATCGAAACCCGGGCGGCACCATGCCACGCCACAGGAACCAGGCCAGCGGCAGGGCGAAGATCAGGCCCAGGCCTCGAGCCAGCAGACGATGGCCGAACTCGTACCAGTAGATGACCTTGAACTCGCCCAGTGACATGCCGCGATTGACCTGCTGGTATTCCGGGCTTTGCCGGTAGGCCTCGAATTCGGCCATCCAGGCCTGCTCGCTCATCGGCGGAACCACGGTCAGTGGCTGCCAATGGACCATCGACAGGCCCGACCCGGTCAGGCGTGTCGCGCCGCCCAACAGGATCAGGGCCAGCAGCACCGCACAGCACACCAGTAACCAGATGCCGATAGCGCGTTCATTACCTGTCTGCCGTTGAATGTTCATCGCTCAGTCTCGTTGTAAGGCTTCGCCGAGCTGCCGAACCAGGCGGGCATGTCGCGGCTTGATTTTCAGCTCGGCCCGATCCAGACCGTGACGGTTATCCACGACCCAGGCACTTTGCGGATAAAGGCGGAAGGTCGAAGCCGACCAGTATTCGCCGACCGGGTCGTGTGGAAAAAATCGACGGTCCATGATCAGGCCGGTGTCGGCCAGGCGGCGATCGCCCAGCGTCAGCAACTGTTCACGGCTGGGCAGGACCCAGTCATGGTGACCACACAGGCCGGCCCGGTTGACCGCTTCCACCCAGGCATGGGTATCACAACGCTCGATATCGCAGTTGCCGCCGCCGGCCATGCCGGCATCGCTCATGTTCAGGCTGGGGTCGGGCTGATGCCAGGACCAGGTGGCACTGGCACGGTGCAGGCCCTGCTCGGGGCGTTTGACCTCCCACATCAGGCCAGTGCGCTCATCAAGCACGCAGTGATGATCACCAACCGGTTCCGTGTCCAGGATTTCACCACCGGCCGCAATCGGCAGCCAGAAATCCGAGGCCGGCGGCGCCGGCTCACGATCACCGGAACATCCAGCCAGGATTACGGCCAGCAGCAGAGCGATCGGCAGCGCGGTCGCGGGCGGGTAATGGACTGTCGAAGTTTTCATGGAGCCGAATGTATGGATTTTTCTGTCCGGCATCCATGACACAAATCAAATAGTGGACTAAAAATTACTCCTTTGTGAATCACTGCCTTGCGCTCGCGGAAAACTCTTGATCACCGTCAATGAATTCGACGGACCTTTCATGCAAAACTTCCCGTCACCAGCAAACATGTATTTGCAATACATCTACATATCAATCATCAAGGAGACGGGCCATGAATGAAGACCATCGTGACGATCAGGCCGATCAATCCGAACCCCATGAGCATGATCACGAGCCTATCCCGATGATGCAACGCATGCTGGACAACCCCTTTCTGTTGCTGTTTTTGGGAGTCACCATCCCCACGGTCAGCTACATCATCTGGGGCGTGATGGAGATCGTCACCATCCCGATCGGCAAGTAACCACCACCGACTTAAGTTCTAGGAGTCTGTCATGACGGCCATACAACCCCCTTCGCACAAGGTCTGGTGGAAGCAGCCGGTCGACCGGGTCGAAACGGTCTGGATCGGCATCGCCCTGGTCTGGTGCCTGATCATGTTCTTCTTCATGCCGTTCTGGCACGTCTACGGCGATCAGAACTATTCCGGCGAAGCGTACCGGGTCACGCCCGAGCGCTTTAACGAGAAGGTCAACGAGTTCGTCGAGCAATACACCGTTCGGCGCGAGACTGATCGCCAGATTCCGGTCGTGAGGCCGCCGGCCGGCAGCGACATCTACCTGCTCGCCCGCCTGTGGGAGTGGTATCCGATTCTGGAGTTGGAGAAAGGCCAGAGCTATCGACTGCGCGTTTCCTCGACCGACTGGCAGCACGGCCTGTCGATCCAGCCGATCAACATCAATTTCCAGGTTTTGCCAGGTTACGAAATGGTGCTCAACATCACCCCGACCGAAACGGGAGAGTACGCGGTCGTGTGCAATGAATACTGCGGCATCCTGCACCACGCGATGCTCAGCAAGCTTTACGTCGTCGACTGAAAACCCAGAGGGATATGACAATGAAACCTGAATTCAGAACCTGTCCCGACTCGGGCCTGGTATTTCACCGCTCGGCCGAGAACCTGATCAAGGCCAATGCGATTGCCGCCACCGTATTCCTGGCGGTCGGCGGCCTGCTTGGTCTGCTGGTCGCCCTGACCCGCTGGCCGGCTGTCCAGATTCTCGACGCCCAGTGGTTCTATACGGCATTGACCGGTCACGGCATTGTCACTCTGCTGGTCTGGATCCTGTTTTTCGAAATCGCGCTACTGTATTTCTGCTCGGCGGTCCTGCTTCGCTGCCGCCTGGCCACACCCCGGCTGGGCTGGCTGGCGTTCGGCATGATGCTGATCGGCGCCGCCACCACTGCCGTGGCCATCCTGCAGGGTGGCTCGAGCGTGATGATGACCTCGTATGTCCCCATGCCGGCAGCACCACACTTCTACCTCGGCCTGATCCTGTTTGCGGTCGGGGCGCTGATCGCGGTGTTCATCTTCTTCGGCACCCTGGTCATCGCCCGTGACGAGCGCAGTTACGAGGGCTCGATTCCACTGGTCACCTTCGGCGCTCTGACCGCCGCTATCATCGCGGTGTTCACCATTGCCAGTGGCGCCATCATCCTGATCCCGACCTTCCTGTGGTCGGTCGGCTACATCAGCGAGATCGATGCCCTGATGTATCGCCTCATCTGGTGGGGCATGGGTCACTCCTCGCAACAGATCAACGTTGCCGCCCACGTGGCTGTCTGGTATGCCATTGCCGCCATTGTCTTTGGCGCCAAACCGATGTCGGAGAAGG
Source organism: Bacteroidales bacterium (assembly GCA_007132865.1). The sequence goes on from SLNU01000218.1 coordinate 4,480, forward strand.
TGAGTCGCGGTGCGTTTTTCCTGTATATCCTGTTCATCTCGATCGCCTCGGCCCATCACCTGCTCGGTGACCCGGGCCTGAGTACCGAGTGGAAAATCTTCAACACCAGCTACGCGATGTACCTGGCCGTACTCGCCAGCCTGGTTCACGGCCTGACCGTGCCCGGCTCCATCGAAGTAGCCCAACGCGAGAAAGGACACAACAAGGGCCTGTTCGAATGGTTGCG
>SLNU01000316.1 GCA_007132865.1 Bacteroidales bacterium
AACCTCCACCACTTCCCCCGGCATGGGGGTGGAAGCTGCGTTGTCAAAATAGATCAGGGGCTGTTTCATGATGCACAAATTTAACGCAAGTATTCTCAATGCGGCCAAAATCCCGACAGAAAAACCACAAACTTGTCCGACTATCCAACAAAAACCTTAATTTTGAAACATTAAAAATAAGCCTGAACGCTTGATATTTGCGAAATTTCCCCTCAGGCCGATAAACAGAACCGTATTGTGGCAGAAAGTCTGGTCATTATACCCACTTACAAGGAAAAGGAAAACATTGAAAAGATCATCCGGAAAGTATTGTCGCTGCCGGGAAATTTCCATATCCTGATCATTGACGACAATTCCCCGGATGGGACTGCCGATGCGGTGCGAAAGGTTATTCCGGAGTTTAGCGGGAGGCTGTTTTTGGAGACCCGTGAAGGGAAGCTGGGCCTTGGAACAGCATACGTGTATGGGTTTAAATGGGCCCTGCAGCGAAGTTACAAGTACATTTTTGAGATGGATGCGGATTTTTCCCACGATCCCGAAGACCTCCCCAGGCTGCTGCATGCTTGCTCCCATAAGGGATTTGACCTGGCCATAGGTTCCCGGTACATCGATGGTGTAAATGTGGTAAACTGGCCCATCTCAAGGGTGCTGATGTCTTATTTTGCCTCGGCTTATGTGCGCCTGGTCACAGGAATGAAGATCCAGGACACCACGGCCGGATTCAAATGTTACCGCAGGGAGGTTCTGGAGGCCATCGACCTGGACAGGATCCGGTTTACCGGCTATGCATTCCAGATCGAAATGAAGTTCAAGGCCTGGAAGCTTGGTTTCCGGATAAAGGAAGTGTCCATCATTTTTACCGACCGCGTGGAAGGTGTTTCCAAGATGAGCAAAGGCATTTTCAAGGAGGCCGTACTGGGCGTCATCCAAATGCGGTGGGACAGCCTGGTCAACAAAAGGGATTACCGCCGGCTGCCAAAAACCCAATAGCAAAGACCACAACACGATAGAGGAAACCAGACCACAACACGATAAGGAGGGAACCTGTGCAGGAGCTGCTTTTAAAAAATGCGTTCATCGTCAATGAAGGAAAGATCTTCCGCGGAAGTCTGTATATCCGGGATGGGAAGATCTCCGAAATTTTTGGTTCACCTGAAGCCCGGCAGGAAAATTATCCGGAAGGGGTGGCTACCATGGATCTGGAGGGGAAATACCTATTCCCCGGGGTGATCGACGACCAGGTGCATTTCCGTGAGCCCGGACTGACCCACAAGGGCGACCTGGCATCAGAATCTACAGCAGCAGTGGCTGGCGGGATCACCAGCTTCATGGAAATGCCCAACACCCTTCCGCAAACAATTTCACAGGAGGCCCTGCAGGAGAAGTTCGAGCTGGGGCAGCAAAAAAGCCTGGCCAACTTCTCCTTTTACATGGGTGCTACGAACGGGAACACGGATGCGCTGCTGGCGACGGACCCGAAGCATGTTTGTGGAATCAAGGTTTTCATGGGGGCCTCAACCGGGAATATGCTGGTTGACGATCCCGAAAGCCTGGCCCGTATCTTTAAGATCACCCGCTTGCCAATTGCCGTCCACTGTGAAGATGAATCCATCATAAAGTCGAACCTGGCCCTGGCCAGAGACTTTTACGGGGATCAGATCCCGGTTTCCCGGCACCCGATGATCCGCAGCCATGAGGCCTGCGAGACCTCATCCCGCCTTGCCATCTCACTGGCGGAGCGCTACGGGACCCGGCTCCACCTGCTGCACCTGAGCACTGCCAACGAGTTGCGCTACCTGGAAAACACCAGTCCCCTGCAGGAAAAACAAATCACCGCCGAAGCCTGCGTTCACCACCTCTGGTTTACGAGCAGTGACTACCAGGAAAAAGGCTCATTGATCAGGTGGAATCCGGCCGTGAAGGATGAAGCTGACCGGCTCGCTTTGCTTGACGGGGCCCTCAATGGGTTCATCGATGTGATTGCCACCGACCATGCCCCGCATACACTGGAAGAAAAACAAAAGCCTTATCTGGAGTGTCCGTCTGGCGGACCCATGGTGCAGCATTCCCTGGTGGCGATGCTCGAGTTTTTCCACCAGGGCCGGATGCCCCTGGAAAAGATTGTGGCGTTGATGTGCCACAATCCGGCCACCATTTTCGGCGTGCAGAACAGGGGCTTTATCCGTAAGGGTTATGCTGCGGACCTGGTGGTGGTGGACCTTGACCTTCCATGGCAGGTCGAAAAAGACAATGTATTGTATCGTTGCGGCTGGTCACCCATGGAAGGCACCCAGTTCAGGTCTTCGGTACTGCACACATTCGTGAACGGAAAGCATGTATTTGACAACGGGAAAATCAACACCTCCGTAAGGGGTGAGGCACTTCGGTTTTCGCGATAGGGGAATCCTATATCAGAACCAGGCCATGAACTTCAGAGCATGAAATTCAACCCATGAAGAAATACCACATCCTTATTTTCCTGCTGCTGCTCCTTGCCGGCTGTACCTTTTTCCGCTCACCCGGCAGAGACCGGTGTAACAAGATCCTCTCCAGGGAGAAAATGACCGATTTGCTGACCGATATTTACCTGCTGGAAGGATATTTGCTGGAGCTGCAATCCATCAACCCGCAGCTGCAGGATTCCATCGCAGATTATTACGCGGGTCTGTTCGAACGGCATGACGTCACTTACCAGGAGTTTGAACAGGCCTTGTCATGCTACCTTCTCCATGAACGGGAGATGCAGCAAATCCATGAGGATGTCCTGCAGCGTTACAGCATCATGGAAAGCCAGGTGGAACCCTATATTCCGGATAGTCAGACCCCAGACAGCCTGGCGCCGGATAGCCTGTCGCCGGATAGTCGGATTCTGCAAGAACAGACACCTGAAGGCTTACAGGATTCAATTCCCGATCACCGTTTTCGATGAACCAGGCTGTGCTTACCTTGAAGCAGGCTGCGCTAGGATGAAGCAGGCTGCGCTCAGAAAAGCTTATCGATCATTTTGTCATCGGCCTCGAAAGGCAGGGTAACCTTAAGCAGGGGTTCTGTGTCCATGGCCCGCCTGATCGCAAACACGGCCTCCTTGTTGCGGGCCCAGCTTCTTCGGGCAATGCCGTTGTTCACATCCCAGAAAAGCATGCTTTCCAGCCTTCTGTCTGCCGCTTCGCTTCCATCAAGCAGTAATCCGAATCCCCCGTTTATCACTTCACCCCAACCCACCCCGCCTCCGTTGTGGATTGAAACCCAGGTCGCACCCCGGAAGGCATCTCCGATCACATTGTGTATTGCCATGTCTGCAGTGAAACCGGAACCGTCATAAATGTTTGAAGTTTCCCGGTACGGGCTGTCCGTGCCACTAACATCATGGTGGTCACGGCCCAACACAACGGGCCCCTTCAGGCGCTTTTCGCGGATTGCCCGGTTAAATGCCCTGGCAATCCGGATGCGTCCCTCGCAGTCGGCGTAAAGGATACGTGCCTGGGAACCGACCACCAGCTTGTTGGTTTCCGCCTGTCTGATCCACAAAAGGTTGTCGGAGAGCTGCTGACGAATCTCTTCGGGTGCATCAGCCATCATTTCGCTGATCACCTCTGCCGCCAGTTTGTCGGTAGCCCTCAGGTCATTCGGGTCCCCGCTTGTACAGACCCAGCGGAAGGGCCCAAAGCCATAGTCGAAACACAAGGGTCCCATGATGTCCTGCACATACGACTGGTATTTGTATTTTCCGTCCGATTGAAAAATATCCGCCCCTGCCCTGCCCGCTTCAAGCAGAAAGGCATTGCCATAGTCCCAGAAATACATGCCCCGTGAAGCCATGGCATTGATGGCCCGGACATGCCGGTGAAGCGATTCCCGTACCTTTTCCCTGAAAAGGTCCGGATCGGAGGCCATCATCGCATTGGATTCTTCAAAACCCAGGCCTGCAGGGTAATACCCGCCTGAGAATGGATTGTGCAGGGAAGTCTGGTCAGAACCAAGTTCAACTTCGATCCCGCTTTCGACAAACTTCTCCCACAGGTCCACAATGTTCCCCACATAGGCAAGGGAGACGGCCTCCTTGCCGGCCTTGGCCTGCAATATCCTGCGAATCAACTGCCCCAGGTCCTCGTACACCTCGTCTACCCAGCCTTGTTCATACCGGGTCTTCACTGCCTTGGGATTTATCTCGGCCACAACCCCAATGGCACCGGCAATAACGGCGGCCTTTGGCTGGGCCCCGGACATGCCCCCCAGTCCGCTTGTCACAAAGACTTTACCTGCCAGTCCCTCTCCACCGCCCTTCAGACGCCGGCCGGCATTCAATACGGTAATGGTCGTGCCATGCACGATGCCCTGCGGACCGATATACATGAAAGAACCGGCGGTCATTTGTCCGTATTGGGTCACGCCCAAGGCGTTAAACCGCTCCCAGTCATCCGGTCTGGAGTAGTTCGGGATCATCATGCCGTTTGTCACCACTACCCTTGGCGCCTCTTCATGCGACGGGAACAGCCCCATCGGGTGCCCGCTATAAAGCACCAGGGTCTGCTGATCGGTCATTTCAGCCAGGTACTTCATGCAAAGCAGGTACTGGGCCCAGTTCTGGAAAACGGCCCCGTTCCCCCCATAGGTGATCAGTTCACGGGGGTGTTGCGCCACCGCATCATCCAGGT
>SLNU01000052.1 GCA_007132865.1 Bacteroidales bacterium
CCGAAAGCAGCTATCTCTTTGAAGATGTGACCGAAGACCAGACCATCCTGGCCCTGTTCGCAGCGGTCGATGAGGACACGGATCCTGACCCAGGTCTGGCATATTGCTCCTACTCCCAGGGGTACTGGTTTGCCTCGCCGGATGTAGTCTGGCCGCATGATGTGACCATTGGCGGGTGGACCTTTACGCAGGCAGACGGTGCAGCTTTCTGGCCCTCCAACACCAATACGAAACGGGCCTTTACCCAATATGCGGCGATTGTTCTGAGCGGGGTAGATGTGGATGCATTCCCGGATTTGAAGGATGCCATGGAAGTGATAGAGAATTACTTTGCCCTCCATTATCCGGCTCCTGCAAGCAGGGATGTAAACCGGGCTGCCGGTTTCATTGGCAGCTGGATCGATGGGAACCATTGTGATGACATGGATATGGCCGGAGAAGGAGCAGTGGAAACCGTGGGTGGTTCCGGATCAGTGGATGCCACTGGCAGCAAACTTGACCTGGAAGTAGTCGGACTGCTGAATGTAATGACCTACCCCAACCCGTTCCAAAACCGGGTAAGCTTGGTCTTTACACTGTCTGAGGACAGCCAGGTGACGGTAGAGGTCTTTAACTTGTCTGGCAGCAGGATTGCCCTGTTGCAAGAAGGACACCTGGAGGGACTTACTACGCATGAGATAGCGTTCGACAGCAGCGACCTTTCACGGGGCGTATATTTCTTCCGGATTACTGCCGGCGAATTTGTACACCATGAGAAGGTGATCAAGGGGCTGTAGTTTGTAAAAAGTTGTCTGTACCTCTTTTTACGGTTATATAAAAGGCGGGACTCCCGGATGGGAGCCCCGCTTTTTAATACCAATGGATTTTCTTGCCCCTCCAATGACTTTTTCACCTGCTTTAACCCTCCGTCGGGTAATGCGAATTGTTTATACTTCACCATCCGACTCTAAAAAATTTTATTATTTTTACCCACGTATCGCTCTTGTATCTAGGTTTTTAGATATTTTGCACCAAAGAATTTACCAAAACAAAAGCCCTAAAATTAAAATCATGGACAAGACTCTATCCCTCCCCGGTCGCATGCCCCGGAGGAAGTTTCTGGAGATGGGCCTGAAAGGCGGACTGATTATTGCCGCTACGCCCACATTGCTATCCCAGCTGACTTCCTGCGGACCCATGTTGTCTGCCGGAACCGGCCTCGACATGGAAAAGGCCATCCTGAACAAAGTCATTGCCAAAGCCCTCTCCCGCGGTGGGGAGTTTGCCGAGGTATACCTCGAAAACCGCATTTCCCGCCAGATCGTCATGGAAGAGTCGATCTTCAGGAGCGGCCTGTATGGCATTAGCCAGGGGGCCGGGGTGCGCGTGATCTCGGGCGATAAAACAGGCTATGCCTATACCGATGAGATTACCGAAGAAAGCCTGCTGCGGGCAGCCGAGGTAGCATCTTATGTGGCCCGCGAAGGGAATATGGTGGCGCCCATTGACATTGCCCCGCAGAGCAGGAAGTCGTTTGTCACAGTGAATCGTCCGCTGGAGGCAATTGCCGACACCAAACGCATCGAGGTCATGGAGCGTGCCAACCAGGCGGCGATGGACTATGACCCGCGCATCAAAATGGCCAGTATCGATTATTACGACCAGGTAAGGGGACGTGTGATTGCGAACAGCGAAGGCCTTTACCTGAAGGATGAGCTGCCGCATCTGTTCTTTATTGTTGAGACGATGGGTGAGGAAGGCGGCAACCGCCATATGTCGCGCGAGCGCATCAGCGCCCACAGCGGATTTGAGCTCTTCGACGAGCAGCCGCCGGAAGATGTGGCACGCCGTGCCGCACGCGAATCCATCGCCATGCTGAAGGCAGAGGATGCCCCGGCCGGAATGATGGACGTGGTGATGGAGAATGGCTGGGGTGGTGTACTGATCCACGAGGCAGTCGGACATCCGCTGGAGGCAGATAGCATCGCAAGGGGCGTTGGTGCCTTTACCGGGAAAGTCGGACAAAAAGTGGCGGCCGATTGCTTTACGATGGTCGATGACGGAACCATTCCGAATTTCCGCGGCACGATCAACTTCGACGACGAAGGTACCCAGGCCCAGCGCAATGTGCTGATCAAGGACGGGGTGCTGCTGGGTTATATGACCGACATCCTCAGTGCGAAGCAGCTTGGCCTGGAGCGGACCGGCAACGGCAGAAGGGAAAGCTTCCGCAACATGCCCATCCCACGAATGACCAATACTTTCATCGAGGAAGGAGACGCCAAACCCGAGGACATTCTGTCTTCAACCAAATCGGGTATTTATGTGCAGAGCCTTAGCGGCGGCAGCGTAAACTCGGTGACGGGCATGTTCAATTTCACCTGCCGCGAGGCGTATGCCATCGAGAATGGGGAAAAGACCACCCCGCTGAAAGGGGCTACCCTGATTGGCTCCTGCCTGGAGGTGATCCAGAACATCGATGTTGTGGGCAACGACCTGGCATTCGGTCCCGGAATCTGTGGCAAGGGCCAGATGGCGGAAGTGACTGCCGGACAGCCAACCGTGCGTATTCGTGGAATCAATGTCGGCGGCAGCCGCGGCTAATGTGGAACGATAAAAAATATCAACAATGAACTATATAGAGTTAACAGAAAAATTGGTGAATAGATGTTTACGCCTTGGGGCCGATGCGGCCGAGGTGTACCTTCAGACCAGCCGAAACCTTTCCGTCAGGGTCCGCAATGCCGACATTGAAACAGTTCAGGAAGCTGCCGCCAGGGGCGTGGGGTTCCGGGTGTTTGTAGACGGCAGGATGGGATTCAGCCATTGCAACGACTTTAGTGACCGCGCACTGGATGACACAATCAGAAGGGCCGTCGCTTTTGCAAAGCTCACCAGCCCGGATGATAACAACGTGCTTCCGTCAAACATGGCCCATATCGACATCGAGGGCATGTACGATCCCAGCATTGTGGATGTGCCCATGGATACGAAGATCCGGATGGCGCTGGACCTGGAGCGTATGGCCATGCGGGATGACCGTATTAGCCACAGTTCCGGTGCCTCTTTTGGAGAAGGAGAGTCGGAAGTTTTTATCGGCAACTCCAACGGCATCCTGAAAAGCCGCAAGCAGTCTTCCTGCTCCATCGGCGTCAGCGTCGTGGCTGAAAAGGGCGAAGAAAGGAATACCGGCGGCGAATTTAGCTCAAAACGTTTTTTCAGTGAGCTTGAAGACCTGGAAGAGATCGCCTCCAAGGCTTCTCAGAAGGCCTGGGAGATGCTGGACCCGCGCATGGTACGCACCCAGCGTGCCGCGGTCATTTTTGACCCGGACGTGGGACGTTCGCTGCTGGGCGGAATCATCGCTGCCATCAATGGCGACCGGGTGAACCAGGGAGCCAGTTTCCTCGGCAACAGGCTTGGACAGCAATTTGCCACGCCCCTGCTGACCATCATCGACGACGGGACCCGTCCCGGTGGCTTGAGCAGCACCCCGTTCGACGGGGAAGGCGTGCCAACCAAACGTACTGTGCTGGTTGATAAAGGGGTGGTCAGGAACTTCATCTACAACACCCAGGCCGCCACCAGGGCCGGAGTGGAAAGCACTGGCCACGCTTCAAGGGGTGGTTTCAGGGGACTTCCCGGCATTGGCACCCACAACCTTTGGGTGGAAGCCGGACAGCACACTCCCGAGCAGATCATCGCCAACACCAGCCGCGGATTGCTGCTGAAAGGTGTGACCGGCTACGGGATGAACCCGGTGAACGGAAACTACAGCGGCGGAGCCACGGGCTTCTGGATCGAGAACGGCAAGATCGTGCACCCGGTCAAGGGACTCACCATCGCCGGCAGTGCAGAAGCCATCCTGAACGGCATCGATATGGTCGGCAACGACATCGACCTGACCCGCTCATTCACCTCCCCAACCATCCGTGTCAGGGAAATGCAGATCGGCGGGGCATAATAGCCATCGACGCTGGCCGTCCATCGGAGCTGATACAACACCGCGCCGGGACACCAATGATCTCCGCGGCAGGGCTTCCAGGCCTTGCCGCGGTTTTTTTTAGCCTCCCGGCGAGTCCTGTCGGGGTGAACACATTGGCGGGCGGAAAGATGAATGCAATGTGAAACCATGTGAGGGACGGACCTTACATCTGCCCGAAGCCCTGACGTGGTGCGGGTCGCAAAACTCCCTTCAGCTGCCCGAAGCCCTGTCGTGGTGAGCGCTTACCTATTGAGCCTCCCAACAACCCTGTCAGGGGTGAAAACCTTGGCGGGCTGAAAGCCCGGCGCAGTTTGAACCCCTGACAGGGTGTGGGAGCGACTTTAGGAGAGCAGTGGAGCGCTCACCAGGACAGGGCTCGCGGCAGCAAGTGGACATCTGCGCCGCTCCCATGGATATGGGCTCGCGGCAGAAGGAGAGCCGGCGTATAGCTATACGGTTTTATGCCCGTTCCTGGTGATCACCCCGTACTTCACGAGCGTATCGTTGAGCATCGCCGGACGAATGGGCTTGGATAGGTAGTCGTCGCAGCCTGCTTCTCTGGCCCTTTTTTCATCATGGGTCATCGCATAGGCCGTGGTGGCCACCACCGGAAGGTTCGGGTATAGTAACTTGATTTCACGGGTGGCGTCAAAGCCGTTCATCACCGGCATTTTCA